>JAITTD010000228.1 GCA_031287245.1 Bacteroidales bacterium | reverse complement strand
GGGTTGAACTGGTTGACGATTTTCGCCCAAATCATACGTGCAGCACGCATTTTGGCGATTTCCATAAAATGGTTCATACCAATCGCCCAGAAAAACGAGAGGCGCGGCGCGAAACTGTCCACGCTCATGCCCGCATTGACGCCTGTGCGAAGGTATTCCAATCCGTCGGCAAGAGTGTAAGCCATTTCAATGTCGCAAGTAGCGCCTGCTTCCTGCATGTGGTAGCCGGAAATGGAAATGGAATTGAATTTCGGCATGTTCTGCGAGGTGTAGGCGAAAATATCGCCAATGATGCGCATACTCATTTCGGGCGGATAGATATAGGTGTTGCGCACCATAAATTCTTTGAGGATGTCGTTCTGAATGGTGCCTTGCAATTCGCCAAGCGTAGCGCCCTGTTCGAGCGCCGCCACGATGTAGAATGCCAATATCGGCAACACCGCGCCGTTCATGGTCATCGACACGGACATTTGTTTGAGCGGAATCTGGTCGAAGAGGATTTTCATATCCTCCACGCTGCATATCGAAACGCCTGCTTTGCCCACGTCGCCTACCACACGCGCATGGTCGGCATCGTAGCCGCGGTGCGTGGCAAGGTCAAACGCTACGGACAGCCCTTTTTGACCGGCAGCCAGATTGCGGCGATAGAAGGCGTTGGACTCCTCGGCGGTCGAAAAACCCGCATACTGGCGGATAGTCCACGGACGCATCACGTACATGGTGGAATACGGACCACGCAGGTTGGGCGCAATGCCCGCAGCATAGTTCAGGTGCTCCATGCCTTCAAGGTCGGCGGCAGTATATACCGGTTTAACGGGGATCTGCTCAGGCGTTTGCCACAACGAACCGGCGTTGATGCTGCCAGCAGGCGAAGCTACTTTATAATTAATACTCTTAAAATTCGGTTTACTCATTATAATTATCGTCTATATTATTATGCATTTTTAACTATTTCGGTAAAATCAGACCAATTTTCAACTTTAAACCCTCTGATATCGCGAACTGTACCCACTCAAATCTATACAAGTTCAAAAGTTTTTTGATTTCGTAATACGCCTTGTGATAAGGTTTTCCATAATATTTTTCAAGGTCGGAAATGACCATATCAAAACTTATTGCAAACATTCTGTTTGGGTATTTTCAGTCTTGAACAAATCTTTCCTGCCAAAGAAAACATCTCCATCTTTGGTTTCTGCAGAAACAACTATTCCATTGAACGTATTGTTCTCTATTTCAATAATTACTCCGTTTATCCATTTATTTAAACTGGTCAAATCAGGAGAAATCAGCACTTTGTCGCCCGTTGTCATACTTGTTATTTTTTTACAAAAGTAGTTATTTTTTCATTACCAAAAATAATATGTTGTATATTTTTCAACAGGACTTGTTTTTTACATCAAAAACATGTTTCTTTGAATTTATTTTATTAACATGGGTGTTGAACGCATCAAACAGATAATCAATCAAGTAGTACATTTCGTGACAGACGAAGTGTGGAGTGTGCGGTTGGGCGACTATTCACCACGTGTAGCTCTACTTTTGCGCTATTTGCGCGTTATTTTGGTGGCATTTCGCCGATTTTTTGAGGATAAAGTGCAACTTCGTGCATCGGGACTTACATTTTACTCGCTGTTGGCACTGGTTCCCATTCTGGCAATGGGTTTTGGCATATCAAAAGGCTTCGGATTCGATAAGGATTTGGAACAATACCTGATGGACAATTTTAAAGGGCAGGAAGACGTTCTCAACTGGCTGATGGGTTTTGTCCGCTCAATGCTCAACAACACTCAGGGCGGCGTTATTGCAGGCGTCGGGCTTGCGGTGCTGTTTTGGTCGGTGATGAAAGTGTTAGGAAATATCGAAAGTTCGTTCAACGATATTTGGCAAATCAAGAAACAGCGCACTTATGTCCGCAAATTTACCGATTATCTGTCGCTGATGCTTGTTGCGCCGATATTGATGATTGCTTCCAGCAGCGGCACGGTGTTTGTCGCCACCAAACTGAACGACATCTCTTCACTCATCGAAATTGTCAATCTCAGTCCGTTCATCATCCACATGATGAAACTTTTCCCATACGTGATGGTGTGGTTGCTTTTCACGCTGGTGTACATGATGATGCCCAACACCAAGGTGTCGTTCAAATCGGCTATGATAGCCGGTGTGTTGGCAGGCTCGGCTTTTGAGGTGGTACAGTGGGTGTATATTGACCTGCAAATGGGAATGTCGCGCAACAACGCCGTTTACGGAAGTTTCGCCGCCATACCGCTGTTGTTGGTGTGGATGCAGACAAGTTGGCTGATCGTGCTGCTGGGTGCCGAGATTTCTTTCGCTTACCAAAATATTGATCTTTACGAATTGGAAAACGAATCGTTGCAAATCAGTCCATACGCACACAGAGCGTATAATATACTGCTATTGAAACACATCGTGTTGAGTTTTGTAAACGGAAAAGGGGCGGTGTTGTCGAGTGATTTGGCAAACAACCTGAATCTGCCTACCCGCTTGGTGCGGATGGTGATGAGCGATTTGTGTCAAGCCGAACTGATTACCCAAGTGCACAGCGACAAGGAAAAATTGCGTTCCTTCATTCCGGCGCAGGACGTGAAAAGATACAGCCTGCGATATGTGATCGAAACCTTAGACAAACGCGGAAATAACAGAATTTTGCAAAAACCGACAGAAGAAATGCAAACGGTTTTGCACATTCAAGAACGGTTTTTGCAGCAGATGAACGACGCACCGGAAAATATCCTGATTCAGGACTTGCCCACATTTGAAATTACAAACACATGATTGCACATTTTTATCAGAATTTGAAACATTACTTCTTTTGGTTGTTTTTGTTTTCTGCCCTCAGTTTGCAGGCGCAACAAACTAAAAACCAACGTGACGCGCAAGGAAAGAAACAAGGTTACTGGGAAGCCGTTGACCGCGAAGGCAAACTGGTTTATTCCGGTACTTTCAAGGACGACAAGCCCATTGGCGAGATGAAACGCTACCATCCCAAGGGAGGGGTGCGCGTCATCATGTTGCACAAGGAAAACAGCGCAAAAGCGTTTTCCCGCTTTTTTTGGCAAAACGGTGAATTGGCTGCTGAAGGGAACTATATTGGGAACAAAAGGGACAGTGTGTGGACTTTTTACAGTTATTACACCCATCAACAATCCTATCAGCAAATGTACGAAAACGGGATGCGTAACGGAAAATCGCAGAGCTTTTATGCCACAGGAAGCATCAACGAAGAATTATCGTGGGTGAACGACCGGAAAGAGGGCAACTGGCAGCAGTTTTTTGAAAACGGGCAGTTGAAACTAACCGCCACATACAGAAACAACCGGTTAGAGGGCGATTATATCGTGTATTATCCCGACGGGAAGAAAGAAACCGCAGGGCAATACCGCAACGGCGCACCCGACGGCGACTGGACTTATTACAATCCCAACGGAAACGTGGCAACCGTGATTGTTTACAAGAACGGAAAAATCCTCAACGAAGACAAACTAACGGAAGAGCAACAAAAATTCTTTGCTAAAGTAGAAGCCAAAAAAGGCACCATCAAAGAACCTGATATTGATGATTTTACGAAAGAACGTTAACTTCGTTTCCCGCCTGCTGCCATGATGTAAAACCTCAACCGCAAACCTGAAAGTACGATAATATTTAAGTGCATTATTTTCTGTGTTTTAAAATTAAATAATCCGTCTATTTCTAAAACCATTTAAACAATTATTGTGCCACGTTTTCGCAAAAGTATAAAACGCAACGTGTCTTCCATTTTTGACTTTTTCAGTCAAAAATGGAATACACGAAAACATAGATGGCTTCCGTTGCCATCAGCATTTTTTCAACGAGCGTTATCGCATCAGGAACGAGAACCTGTCCACGTTTTTCAGGGCAATGCCGGTGCCGCGGGCTACAGCACGCAGGGGGTCTTCAGCTACTCTGAACGGAATGTTGATCTTGTCGGTGAGCCTTTTGTCCAAACCGCGCAGCAGGGCGCCTCCGCCGGCAAGGTAAATGCCGTGGTTGACCACGTCGGCGTACAGTTCGGGCGGCGTTTGTTCCAGCACGTCAAGAATGGCGGTTTCGATACGCGAAATGGATTTATCCAAACAGTGTGATATTTCCTGAAACGAAACAGGCACTTCCACCGGCAATGCCGTCATCAGGTTGGGACCGCGCACGATAAAATCGGATGGCGGGTTTTCCAAATCGGGCAATACCGAGCCTACCTGAATCTTAATTTCTTCGGCAGTACGCTCTCCGATGCGTATGTTATGCTGCTGACGCATATAATCCTGAATGTCGGCAGTGAATATATCTCCTGCCACAGTGATAGAGCGGTTGCAAACGATGCCGCCCAAGGAAATAACCGCTATTTCGGCTGTTCCTCCTCCTATATCGACCACCATATTGCCTTCTGGGGCGGTTATGTCCAAGCCGATACCGATGGCTGCTGCCATAGGCTCGTAAATCATATACACATCGCGTCCGCCGGAATGTTCGGACGAGTCGCGTACGGCGCGAATTTCCACCTCAGTGCTACCCGACGGAATACATACCACCATCCGTATGGAAGGCGTAAACCACTTGTTGCGGGTAGGTATCATTTTGATCATCCCCTTAATCATCAACTCTGCCGCGTTAAAGTCGGCGATAACGCCGTCCCGCAAAGGGCGAATCGTTTTGATATCGGGGTTTGTTTTTTCGTGCATGGCGCGGGCATCCTTGCCTATCGCTTTTACTTTGCCGGTAACACGGTCGATAGCGACAATTGACGGCTCGTCCACCACCACTTTGTCACCATATATAATGATGGTATTGGCTGTGCCAAGGTCCATCGCAATTTCCTGAGTGAATGAAAACAATCCCATTTTTTTTATTATTATTTGCTCTTTTTTATTAGTGTTTAAAATGCCTGATGCCTGTGGTGACCATTGTCAGTGACAGTTCGTTGGCTTTATCGATGGAATCCTTGTCCTTGATAGAGCCTCCGGGCTGAACAATGGCTTTGATGCCTGCTTTTCCTGCTATCTCCACGCAATCGGGGAAGGGAAAGAAGGCGTCGCTTGCCATAACGGCTCCGTTGAGGTCGAACCCGAAAGAATGAGCCTTGTCAATTGCTTGTTTGAGTGCATCCACACGCGAAGTTTGTCCCACTCCGCTTGCCAGCAACTGCTTGTCCTTCGCCAATACGATGGTGTTGGATTTGCTGTGTTTCACTATTTTGTTGGCAAAAGCCAGGTCGTTCAACTGCTCCGACGTTGGCGCCACAGCGGTGACGGGCGTCATGTCGGTCGGTTTTTCGGTTGAGAGGTCTTTATCCTGATATATCAAGCCGTTCAACACCGATCGATATTGCTGTTCTTCCGTCAAAACGGTTTTTTGACGCAGCAAAATTCTGTTTTTCTTGGTTTGCAACAGCGCAGCGGCTGCGGGTGCAAAGGAAGGCGCTATCAGCACTTCGTAGAAAAGTTTATCTATCTCCGTTGCTGTGGCTACATCTATCTCGCGGTTGCTTATCAATACCCCGCCAAAAGCCGAAACGGGATCGCCTGCCAATGCTTTTTCCCATGCTTTCAGCAGACTGCTATCGGTTGCCAAACCACAAGCGTTGTTGTGCTTGAGAATGGCGAAGGTCGGCTCGTCGAAATCGGCAATCAGATTGACGGCTGCGTCAATATCCAGCAAATTGTTGTATGACACTTCCTTGCCATTCAGTTTGTCGAACAGGGCGTCGAAATCGCCGAAAAAGAATCCTTTTTGATGCGGATTTTCGCCGTAGCGAAGCGTCATACCTTCGGTAAAACTCTGTTTAAACACCGTTTCGTTCTGCTCGCGGTTGAAATAGTTGAAAATAGCCGTGTCGTAATGCGACGATACGTTAAACGCTGCAGTGGCGAACTTTCGGCGGTCTTCAACGTTGGTTTCGCCGTTCTTTTCGTCCAGCAATGTCTGCAAAGGTGCATATTCGCGTTTGGATGGCACAATCAGCACGTCTTTGTAATTTTTTGCGGCTGCCCGAATCAGCGAAATACCGCCAATATCAATTTTTTCAATGATATCCGCATCAGGAGCGCCCGATGTAACGGTCGCTTCAAAGGGATACAAATCTACAATCACCAAATCAATGTCGGGAACAGCGTATTTGGCGGCTTCTTCCCTGTCTTTGGCTTCGTCGCGACGATAGAGGATACCGCCGAACACCTTCGGATGCAATGTTTTCACCCGACCGCCGAAGATAGATGGGTACTCGGTCAGCGATTCCACAGAAGTGACAGGCACTCCAAGTCCTTCGATGAAACTTTTCGTCCCCCCCGTTGAGTATATTTTTACCTGCAAATCATGCAATTTCTTGACTATATCATCCAGATTATCTTTATGATAAACGGAAATCAATGCGGATTTAATTTTCTTTGTGCTACCCATTTTACTTTATCGTGATAAGTCCGCAAAAGTACGAAAAAAATGTTGATATCAAAACAATATTGTCATATTGTCTATTTTTTTTCGTGTCTCGCAGAAACACTGGACAAACGGGAGAACGGACAAACGGATCATGTCAGGTCTCTACAAGGCGGATATTACTGGTCGAAGAAGAAATTGTTGAGGTCCTTGATGTCGCCGGATGAAAAGTTGGATGTTCCATCAAAATAGGCATCTATCGTTGCCAGCATTTCGTCGAAGGATATGTAGCCATCCCTGTTTTTATCCACTTTTCTGAATTTATCCGGTATCGGCATGGATACTCTGCGCACTTTCACCTGCGAACGCGACAGGTAGGCAGCCACATCTCGGCGCGACAGGGCGGGTTGTCCAACCAGTTCCACCACTGTTTCGTCGTTGACCTCTACGCCAAATTCATCCACCACGGCGCCTACATGCGACATTTCACGGTCTAAATAGTCGGGCACGCCGTCGTCATCGTTGTCAAACGGACATCCGAGCGTATCCACCAGCACGTCTGCCGGTGTTCCGGGGCAGTCGTCCCACCCGTCGAACACGCCATCGTTGTCCTCGTCGTCGTACATAGCCATATCGAAATCGTCTGCATTGGCAAACAATTTTTCAACCACCTTCACCTTGTCCTGCGAGAACAAATCCAAATGCAGCGAGAGATAGGAAAATGTGAACCAGTCGTTGCCCTTCGTTCCTTTGTAATCAGCGTTTTTGGACTGATACGTCATATCGTCAAGCAAATCGGTAAAGGTATAATGCAGCGATGTAGCTGCTCGAAGAGTGAGCCGTTCGGAAATATTCAGGTCAAATCCCACGTCAACGGGTATGGAAAATGTGAAATTGCTGTATCTTTTCAATCCGTTGTTTTGATACTTCACCTTTTTGTTGAGCGCACGCATATTGGTTTCGTAGTTATAATCGCGCTGTGTCAAAAATACTTCGGGATTAGGGTAAGCGGTTCCCGAAATTTCATCCACGATTCGTATGGTTCCATCGCTCCAGTAATGGTAAGGCATTCCGTTTTTGTCCAAATAGTCGGCGCTGGAATTGAAACTCATTGTTTCCAAGCCAACGGACACAAAGGGTTCCAGATATTTGCCCCGTATCAAGGGTTTGAAACTGTAATGCAGGTTGAACCCAAAACTGTAAATGGTGGATTTGAAATTCAGATTTTTGGCGGTATCGGCGAGACTCCAAGTTCCGTCAGTCTGTAACCCCTGCGGCACGGTTCGCTGCGTTCCATACACATCGCCGGTTATAAATACCAAATTGGCTCTGAGCCGGTGTGTTTGCCCGATGTATGACGATATATTCACTCTGATGGCGGGTTTTCCTACGGTAAGACTGTTGAATGAGTTTTTTAGTTCGCCATGAAAACCGAAATAGCCCGCACCTATGCCCACAACGGGCATATAAACAGGGTTTTCAATGGTATCAGTATGGGTAAGTATTGACATTGCAGCCTCCTCATCCTCCCCTTTTTTATTGTCTGGGGGTTGTGCGTTGACTGAAATAAGCCCCGTCAGGAGAACACTCAGTGCAAATGTCAATTTTCTAAACCACTCTATCATTGAATGCTATTCAAAAATGATTCCATCAGTCCTTTATCGTACCCATTGTTGATTCAGCGAGAGCAATGCTTCCTGCACTGTTATACGCTGACCGTTGTTGTATGCGGTCACAAACGCATCCATCAGCGGGGTTTCCGTTCTCAAATGTACTCTGTAGTCCCGTGCAGACTTGTATTCGTTGAACGGACCTACCATGTATTTGTACCAACCGTCATGTTCTTCTCTTGCCACGGGATATTGCAACTGATATCTGCTAAAATGACGGTCGGCATTGACCGGTTTGTGTCCTGCTGCAATTTGTACCCTGAAATAGATCCCTTTCGAGGAACTTGCCGGCTTGATTTCAGCCGAAGGTTTGGATATTTGGGCAATAGCAGGCGTGGAAACCGGTTTGGGTTCCGGTTGTACGGATTCCTCTACTACGACAGGTATTTCCCTGACAACTTCCTGTTTGGGCGCTGTTTTCTCAGGCGGAGCCACCGTTTTTGCCACAGGTGACGGTGCCGGAGAAGCAGTACTTGCTTTCGTCACCACTTCGCTGACAGCGGCAGCCGACAATCCTTCCAATTCCTGATCTTGCTCAATGACATCAACCAGCATGGTTTTGTCGCCATCGAGGTAAGAAAATTCTCCGAAAATGCGCACCATCGTGAGGGGATCAACCTTGGTACCTGCATCGGGAATCACTTTGTATTTAATTGTAAAATAAGGTTCGGACGGCAATACATTCCACACAAATTTCGCCGTATTGTCTTCAAAAGAGAAGATGGCGTTTTTGCTGTCAACGCTTTCAGCTTTAAAACCGTCAGGTATGGTTTCTTCGAGTTTCGCTAACTTTTCAATCTTATTTTTATTGACCAATAATACTACCAGATAAGCGTTATTCACCTGATACCACTTCGGACGCTGGCGCAGAGCGGATACCTGTCCCATATTCTGGATTTCGGAAGTTTTTGCAATGGACAACAAGGGTTGCGACGATTTGTCAAAATCATTCACATCCACGATCAATGAAGCATCAATATTTGAAGAGGGCTGAATAGACAGTGTTTTGGGGAGAACATCTAATGTTTTTCGTTCATTACCATCAATGTACGAGAATTTTCCGCCTAAATCAACCGTCCCTTTCAGTCTTTCATCGGCAATGAGGGTATAACTCGCCGTAAAATCGGATTGCTCGGGAAGATTTAACCAAATCAGCCGCACTTTTTGATATTCAAAATTAAAATCGGCATTGGCTGAATTAACGGCTTTCACAGTAAAGCCCTTGGGTAGATCCTGTTGAAATCGGGCAAATCCGGTTAAGTTACCTTTTGATATGGTAACATTGACTGTGATTTCACTGCCGGCTTGAATAACATCCGGCATATCCACCTTAACGACAAGTCCTGATTGCCTGAAATGAAGCACTCCCATTATAATCAAGACAACTGTAACTATCGGAATTAGAAGACGTTTCATGATTTATATTTTGATAAACAACTTGAAATCAACGAACAAAGATACTGATTTTTTATTAAAAATTCGGACTAAGTAAATATTTTGAATAAAATTTATTCACAATTTCCACAGCTTCGTCTGCATTGTCCACCATGGTGAACAAATCAAGGTCTTCCTCTTTGATGTAGTGATGCTGGTTTAGCATTGTTTCTTTTACCCATTCAAACAAGCCTCCCCAAAAGGTTTTGCTGACGAGCACAATCGGAAATTTCCCTATTTTATCGGTTTGTATCAAGGTAAATGCCTCGAACATCTCATCCATAGTGCCAAATCCGCCCGGCAAAACGATAAACCCCTGCGCATATTTCATAAACAAGGTTTTCCTTACAAAGAAATGGTCGAATGTGATCAGTTTGTCGGAATCAATGAAAAGGTTGTGTGACTGTTCAAAAGGCAGATTGATGTTCAGCCCGACAGATTTGCCTTTGCCTCGCAATGCGCCTAAGTTACCGGCTTCCATAATGCCGGGACCGCCGCCGGTGATGATGCCATAACCAAATTGCGTCAGTTTGAAAGCGATTTCTTCTGCCATTTTATAATGAGGATGATCGGGTGTGGTACGCGCAGAGCCGAAAATAGACACGCAGGGACCTATTCGGCTTAATTTTTCGTAACCTTCCACAAATTCCGACATTATTTTAAAAATACGCCAGGAATCTTCCGTTTTTATTTCATTCCATGTCTTGCTATCAAAGGCATTCCTTATTTTTTCATCACTTCCCGAACTCATACTGTTTTATATAAAATTTGACTTATTTTCGCGGTGCAATATTACAAAAAATAAATTAAATACCCAAGCAAGATTATAGAAGAATTGTGCG
>JAITTD010000219.1 GCA_031287245.1 Bacteroidales bacterium | reverse complement strand
ACCTCCAAACTGTGCTTTCAGCGGCAATACCAACACTATCGCAAGCATCAAAAATAAAATCCTTTTCATGGAATCATATTTAAAACATTTACAATCAACACATTACGCCTTATCTCAAGCAAAATATCACGTCTGTAAGATAGTCATTTTTTTTCAAAAAATAAATAAAAATTTTATCGGAATATTTTTTTCCTACTTCCACAAACTCGTTGATAGTAATCACGCAATCACGCTCGGAAGGAGAAAATCCACCATTGAATCACCACCGTATCACTATTGAACCACCACTTCAAATGCCAACGCCGGCAGGTTAGCCGGTAATCCTTTCGGAATTTCTACGATGGTTTTGTCGCCTGTTTTCTTCCATTTAACGGATTTACCGGTGTGCAGCAAGATGATTTTGCTTCCTTTCAGCGGTTCATTACCTTTCCATTCCACAGTGGCGGTGGATTTCTGTTCATCTGCGCAATAGATGGCATAGATCTTTTTGCCGTCTTTGCTTTGTGTAAACCAAGTGTTTCCGTCATGATAGTGTTTGGTGATGCGGGTTCCGTAAATGGCTTTGCCGTTGAGGGCTGTCCATTGCCCGATTTCCTGCAAGCGTTGTACAGCCTCGTCGGTCAGCAAGCCCTCTGGCGTGGGACCGACGCCCAGCAGGAGGCTTCCGCCTTTGGCTACGATTTCAATCAACGAGCGGATGACGCGATCTGCCGGTTTCAATCGCTCTTTTTTGGCAAAACCCCAAGCGTGTCCCAGCGTCATGCACGATTCCCACGGGTAATCCAATTGTTGCTCGGGGATGCGCTGTTCGGGCGTCTGGTAGTTTTCGTAGGGACCGTGTACGGTGCGGTCAACAATGAGCAAACCCGGTTGATGGCTGCGTGCCATCGCTGCAATACGGGGCATATCAATGTCCTGACTCCATTCGGGAATGCGGGCGCCCCACGAACGCACCTCGTCGGTGACGCTGTCCAGCGGGCGTACCCATCCGCCGTCGAGCCACAAAATATCGATTTTTCCGTAGTTTTGCATCAACTCGCCTATCTGGTTGCAGGTAAATTCTTTGAATTTGTTCCACCGCCATGGGTTTTTACGAATATCGTAATTGACATTCCGGTCGCCCGTAGCATATTTGTCCCACCAATAATATTGTGTGTGCCAGTCGGGTTTCGAGAAATAAGCGCCAATCAGGAAACCCTGATTGCGAAACGCCTCAAAGACGTATTTGGCAACGTCGGCTTTGGGATGATTGCGAAAAGGTCCCTTGGCAATGGAATAATCGGTTTGGCGACTGTCAAACATACAAAATCCATCATGATGCTTGGTGGTGAACACAAGATAGTTCATCCCGGCGCTTTTGGCAGCCTTTGCCCACTGGTCGGGATCGAATTTGACAGGATTAAACTGGTTTGCCAAATCGAAATACCAGCGTTTGTGCTTCTCGTAGGTTGTTGTGCTGTCGCGACCAATCCAGTCTTCATTGCAGATGCTCCACGACTCAATAATGCCCGGCACGGCGTAGATGCCCCAGTGGATAATCATACCGAACTTGCGATCCTGCCACTGGTCTAATTTTTCACGCACCAACGGATCGGTCGGATAGTGATATTCGGACGATTGAAAATGCGTATGCTGTGCATTCAAGAACGGCGCACCGAGCATAAGAGCGAAACAGAAAAGAAAGGGCTTCATTGTGATTCAATTGTTTTAAAGTTATAAAGTTCAAGGTTTAGAGTTTCAAATTGGCGTAGGTTGTGGTTCGTTGGTTCGCTGTCCATCATTTTACAATTATTCATTATTCAAATTCCGCTGCAAAGATAGCATTTTTTTCAATAACTCTGCTGATTATTATGAATCAGGCTAAATCTTTTAAAAAGTTATTAACAGTATATATGATTGTATATAAGCAACATAAAGCAGTAAAAACGACTGTCGGGCAAACAGTAAAAATTTGTAAACCGCAAAATCCATCCTATCTTTGCGGTCATTTCTGTAATGTATGTCCAAAGAAAAAGACGAAATAGAGGAGGAAGGCAAAGCGATGCCTGAGGATGAAGTGCTGGACGATTCCATTGACGAATCGGCAGCAAACGACAATCCGGCAGGGAAATTCGATGCGTTACTCAACATGGAAGATGGCAAGACGCACCGTATTTCGGGGATGTTCCGCGATTGGTTTCTGGACTATGCCTCGTATGTGATTTTGGAACGCGCTGTTCCGCACATTGAGGATGGTTTGAAACCGGTGCAGCGGCGTATTCTTCATGCCATGTTCCGTATGGATGACGGGCGCTTCAACAAAGTAGCCAACATCATAGGCTTCACTATGCAGTTTCACCCGCATGGCGATGCATCCATCGGCGATGCCTTAGTGCAGTTGGGGCAAAAAGACCTGCTAATAGAAACGCAGGGTAACTTCGGCAACATACTCACCGGCGATTCAGCGGCTGCACCGCGTTACATTGAGGCACGACTGTCGAAATTCGCGCTGGAAGTGGCTTTCAATCCCAAGACTACCGAATGGATGTCGTCCTACGATGGACGTAACAAGGAACCGGTGACGCTTCCCATGAAATTTCCGCTACTGTTAGTGCAAGGCGTGGAAGGCATTGCCGTCGGGCTGGCTTCAAAGATACTGCCTCACAACTTCAACGAAGTGATTGATGCTGCCATCGCTTATCTGAAAAACGAGCCATTTGCCCTTTATCCCGATTTTCCGACAGGCGGATTAGCGGATTGCGCCAACTACAACGATGGCGCGCGTGGCGGCAAGGTGAAAGTACGGGCACGCATCATCAAGACAGACAACAAAACGTTAGTAATCAATGAAATACCTTTCGGTCTGGATACCACCAAACTGATTGAATCCATCACCAAAGCCAACGAAAAAGGCAAAATCAAAATCAAAAAAGTGGACGATAACACGGCGCAAAACGCCGAAATTATGATACAGTTGTCCAACGATGTGTCGCCCGACATGACGATTGATGCGCTTTATGCCTTTACGGACTGCGAAATATCCATTTCCACTTACGCCTGCATCATTCGTGAGGATAAACCGGTGTTTTTCAGCGCTTCGGACATTTTGCGCATCACCACCAACCAAACCAAGGAACTGTTGCGGCGCGAACTCGAAATCAGGTTGAATGAACTGGATGAAGAATGGCATTTTTCATCGCTCGAAAAGATATTCTTTGAACAGCGCATTTACCGCGAGTTGGAAAAGGATACTGCCACATACGACGACCAGTTGGCAGCCATTGACAAGGCTTTTACGCCCTTTCGTCCGCTGTTGCGCCGCGAAATTACGCCGGATGACATCACCAAACTGACCGAAAAACCGGTGCGTCGCATCTCTAAATTCGACATCAAAAAAGCCGAAGAACATATCAAAGGCTTGGAAGACGAGATGGAAAAAATCAAAAACGACCTTGCCAATCTTGTTCGCTACACGATAGACTATTTCAAGCGCATCAAAAAGAAATACGGCACGGGACGCGAGCGCAAGACGGAATTGCGCAGTTTTGACACCATCGCCGCCACTCGTGTGGTGATAGCCAACGAAAAGTTGTATGTCAACTGGGAAGAAGGATTCGCAGGCTACGGCTTGAAAAAAGACCAGTATATCTGCGATTGCTCGGATATGGACGAAATCATCTCTATCCGAAAAGACGGAACGTACATTGTGAGCAAAGTGTCCGAAAAAGCCTTTTTGGGTAAGAACTTGCAGTATGTCAATGTGTTTCAGCGCAACGACAGTCGCACCATATATAATATTGTATATCGCGACGGGCGCAATGGTCCCATTATGATTAAACGCTGCGCCATTTCTGGCATCACACGCGACAAAGAGTATCATATCACCAAAGGAGAACCGGGATCGCAACTGCTGTATTTCAGCGCCAATCCCAACGGCGAAGCAGAATTGCTTCGCGTAACGCTGAAACCCCGTCCACGTTTGAAAAGCCTTAATATGGATGTCAATTTTGCCGATATTGCCATCAAAGGACGCGATGCCCAAGGAAATATCCTTACACGATACGCCATACACAAGATAGCGCTGAAAGAACGAGGCTCGTCCACGCTTGGCGGCAAGCAAATCTGGTGGGACGCCGATGTACGCCGGCTCAACGAAGACAGTCGCGGAACACTGTTGGGCGAATTTGCCAACAGCGATAAACTGTTGGTAGTGACCACCGATGGCAAATACCGGATAGCAGGCTTCGATATATCGCAGCATTTTGAGGACAACATTCGCCTGATTGAAAAATTCGACTCAACATCCATATTCACAGCCGTGTATTACGATTACGAATCCACCTTCTGGTACCTCAAACGTTTCCCGTTTGAACAATCGGCTCAATTGGCATCCTTCATCGGCGAAGGCAGGCAGGCGCTGAAATGCCTGAGCCGTGAAATCAGACCGCAATTTGTCATCACATTCGGCGGTTTGTCCAAGCACAAACCAAAAGAAACCATTGATGCCGGTGAGTTTATCGGTGTGAAAAGTATTAAAGCAAAAGGGAAGCGCCTTTCCACCTTCGAGATAGCCAAAGTGGAAGAAATAGAGCCATTGCCGCCCTCAGCGCCCATTCACTCGTCTGACAATCCGACAAGTCCCGCCGACAAGGCACCCGAAATAAAGATATTTCCTGAAGTGAAATTTGAGGCAAAAAACGGCAAATCAGCACAAATGTCGCTGAATCTGTAGGAATACAGGGAATACAAGTTATAGTAGTGTTCGTGCGTGCGCTACCGCAACGCTTCGCTCGCCTGCGGTTATGAAAATCAAGCCCTTTGGTGGATGTAGCACCTCAAAAAAAGATGTAGCCAAAAAGACAAACATTTTGGACATCCCGCAAAGATTACTACCTTTGCGGGATGATTTTTTACAGTAATTTGCAGCAGGAATAAGCATAATCTTTGGGGTTGAAGCCGTTATTAATACTTTTGTTGGGAGGTGCACTGATGTGTGGTCAGTTTCTTCGGGCACAGGAATTGCCTCAGGCTGATAGTGTGAGTTATGCCGTAGCGTCTGATTCACTAAGCACAGCCTCTTCCGTACCCGATTCCTTGCAAAACGATTCTGCAACGGTCAAAAAGAAAAAAGAACCGCCGTTCAAATCGCGGGTAAAATACAAGGCTACGGATTCGCTCAAATTTCTTATTAACGAACAAAAAGTTTTTCTTTACAATGAAAGCGAGGTGTATTATGAAACCACCGAATTGAAATCCTACGAGATCCAATTCAACATGAACACTTCCATCGTCAATGCCAATGGCGGGAAAGACAGCATCGGCAATGATACAGGCTTGCCCGAATTTAAAGACGGAAAAAGCGAACCCATCCACGCCCGTTCGCTTTCGTACAATTTCAAAACTTCAAAAGGCATCATCCACGAAACAAAATCAAAAGAAGGAGAGGGCTATATGCACGCCACATTAGCCAAACGCTATGAAGACGGGCACATCAACATGGCGGGCGGCAAATATACCACTTGCGATGCCGACCATCCGCACTTTTACCTCGCACTGAGCAAGGGAAAAGTAATGCCGGGCGATCAGGTGGTGTTCGGTCCTTCACACATGGTGCTGCTGGACGTGCCTTTGCCGATAGTGCTTCCGTTCGGATTTTTCCCGCAAAGCAATAAAGAATCGGTGTCAGGCGTGCTGTTTCCCGCTATCGGAATGGAAGTGTCCAGAGGTTTGAGCGCTACCAACGGCGGCTACTATTTTGCATTCAGCGATCATTTCGACGCGCAGGTGAGGGGTGATATTTATTCGTCGGGAACGTGGAAAATCAATCTGTTGCCCCGCTATATGAAACGTTATAAATATTCGGGCAATCTGAATTTCAATTATGGTGTCACCGTTGCCGGTGAAAAAGGTTTGGACAGAACGGAAACCAAACAGTATTCCATACAGTGGACACACACACAGGACGCAAAAGCCAACCCGAACCAAAATTTTTCGGCAAGTGTCAATTACAGTTCTACTTCTTTCGACAAGGAATTTAATTACACCTCTCCGTCAATGTTGTACACCAACACGAAAAATTCAAGTATATCCTACCGCAAAAACTGGCCCAACACGCCTTTCAGGTTAACTGCCAACTTCAACCACAGCCAGAGCCAGAATGCAGGCGCCGAAATGATTACCTTCGCTTTCCCTACTATTAACTTCTCGATGGACAGAGTTTACCCTTTTAAGAAAAAGGAAAGCACCGGAAAAGCAAAATGGTATGAAGACATCACCCTGACTTATAATGCAGACATCAAAAACACCTTATCAGGCAAAGAGGGGGAAGTATTTTCTAAAAAAAGCATAGAGAGAATGACAAACGGATTTCAGCACAGCATTCCGCTCAGCAAAAACTTCAAAGTAGGGAAATTCATAAATATTACACCATCCATGAACTATAAGGGGGTGTTATACACCAGTCATATAAGAAAATATTTCATAGAAGATTCGATTACAGCCGGTGGACAACACGGAGTGATAAGAACAGACACCGTCAAAGGACTGAGTTACGCGCATTCTCTTTCCCCAACCCTTTCCATCGGGGCAACTCCGAAGTTTTACCTGATGAATGTCTATGGTCCCAATTCAAAAATAGAAGCCATCCGCACCGTTATTTCGCCATCGGCAACATTCTCGTATGTTCCCGATATGAGCAGTCTGTTCAATTATTACAGAAACGTAAAGATTTACGATGCTAAGGTGAAAGACGATGATAAGATGTCCGATTATAAGGATGCAAGCGGGAAACCGCAGACCTATTCCATGTACGACAGATACATATTCGGCACCCCGACCACCGCAGGGCAAAGCGGATCGGTGTCGGTAGGACTGAACGGCAATGTGGAAATGAAAGTGCGCGACGACAAAGACAGCACCGGCGTTTCCAAAAAAGTGAAACTGCTCGACCGCATTGACGCCCGCAGCAGCTATAATCTCTTTGCCGATTCGATGAAATGGTCGAACATCAGTTTGTCGGCAAGCACCACCATCGCAGGCATCAACCTGACAGTGAGCGGACAGGTGGACCCCTACAAACTCACCCCTGCCGGCAACAGAATAGACGAGTTTGGACCGCGACTGACCAACATCAACTTCAACACCGGCATCACACTGCCTTTCACCAAGGAAGGAAAGAGCGACGAAAAAGGAGCAGACAGCAACCAGCAAAAAACCGGCAGTGATTATGATTATTTTGATGTGCCATGGAACCTCACTGTCGGTTATACGCTGGGTTACAGCAAGCCAAAATTTGACGGAAAAATCACACAAAACCTCAACTTCTCCGGCGGCGTCACCCTTACCCCGAAATGGTCGCTCAATTTCCAGTCTGCCTACGATTTCGATGCAAAACAAATTTCATACCTGACTGCAAACATCACGCGCGACCTGCATTGCTGGACAATGAGCCTGAACTTCGCACCCTTCGGTATCTCAAAATACTTCTTCTTCCAAATCAATGTCAAATCGGGCACTCTGCAGGATCTGAAATATGAAAAACGCAAAAGCCAAAGCGATTTCGGCGTAAATCTGTGGTAGTTTCGGGTTTTAGGTTTCAAGTTTTAAGTTTCGGGTTTTAGGTTTCGGGTTTTAGGTTTTAAGTTTTAAGTTTCGGGTTTTAGGTTTAAGGGATACGAAATAAATAAGATATAACTGATTGATAGCCCGTCAGGGCTTCCATATCAATAGAATACGCTATACCCCCCTCAACACCATTCTCCGTAGGAGATTCACAATCAAAGAATGTGAAACCTCTACGAGGTTTTGGTGCGTT
>JAITTD010000151.1 GCA_031287245.1 Bacteroidales bacterium | reverse complement strand
CCCAGTAACATTTAGCCCTTTATTTGTGGTTTATCCGATAACTTTTGAAGCGAGTGGTATTGCCTATTGCCTATTTTTGCGGTCATAAGCGGTATCTATTTTAATTACTTGTCTTTTGTCCTTTAAATTGCTCAAATATAGTGATTTAAATTAACATAATACCACTTTTTTTAAAAAATATCGCCTTATTTTCAAAGAGTTACAATCTGGGAAACTTTAGTTAAATATTTCAAGGCACAAATGTAGAGGAAAATACAGAGTTATACAAATAGAATTACGAATCCGCCGTAATTCGTAATTCGTAATTTTTAATTATATTCAATCTGTTGAGTATTTCCATGCTTTGGCTGATTCCTTTCACAGGGCTGATGGTCAGCGCGAGTTTGTTTTTGGCTTCTTTCAGGTGAAATTGCTTCGGATGTTGTTGGATTTGTTGCAGAATATGGTTGAAAGTAGCCGACTGGTAGTAAGGCGACTTGGGATTGCTTACGAAATACACTAACAATCGATCGTTGCGAAGGGTTATTTTTTCAAAACCAAGGTTTTTAGCCAACCACCGCAGGCGCACCACATTAATCAACTCTTTTCCCCTGTCTGGAATGGCGCCGAAACGGTCAACAAGCGACTGTTCAAAGGTGATCAGGCGGTCTTCCGTACCAATATTGTCCAATTCGCGGTAGAGATGAACGCGCTCCGACACATTTTCGATGTATTCGTCGGGAAAAAGCAGTTCAAGGTCGGTATCTATCTGACATTCGGTAACATATTCCATCGGTTGTCCGGTTGTTGGACTGCCGTCCGCATCAGACTGACCGCTGTTCAATATCTCTGCAAAGCCTTCTTCGCGCAGTTCCGCCATTGCTTCGTTGAGAATGTGATGGTAGGTTTCAAAGCCTATCTCGGCGATAAATCCGCTTTGTTCGGCGCCCATCAGGTTGCCCGCTCCGCGAATGTCAAGGTCTTGCATGGCAATGTTGAAGCCACTTCCAAGATCTGAAAACTCTTCGATAGCCCGCATACGGCGGCGTGCTTCGGGCGTGAGGTCGGTGAAGGGCGGCGACAGAAGATAGCAGAACGCCTTTTTGTTTGAGCGACCTACCCGTCCGCGCAACTGATGCAGGTCGCTCAGTCCGAAAGCGTGTGCGTTGTTGATAATGATAGTGTTGGCGTTGGGAATGTCCAAGCCCGACTCGATGATAGAGGTGGACACCAGCACGTTGTAGTCGCCATTGATGAAATCGAGCATGATTTTTTCCAAGTCTTCGCCTTCCATTTGCCCGTGTGCCGCCACGGTAGACACATTCGGACAGAGGCTGCGGATAAGCAGTTCCATCTCGTGCAGCGATTGCACTCGGTTGTGGATGAAAAACACTTGCCCGCCGCGCGACACCTCAAATTCAATGGCTTCACGAATCACTTCCCTGTCAAAAGTAGTCAATTCGGTTTGAATGGGATGGCGATTGGGTGGCGGGGTAGCAATAATGGACATCTCGCGCACTCCCATCAGTGAAAACTGCAAGGTACGTGGAATAGGCGTAGCGGTGAGCGTCAAAGTGTCAACGTTTACACGCAACGCTTTGAGTTTTTCTTTGGCTGACACTCCGAATTTCTGCTCTTCATCAATAATCAGCAGCCCCAAGTCCTTGAATTTAACGTCTTTCCCTAACAGTTTATGCGTTCCGATAATAATGTCGATTTGCCCTTCCTCCATTTTTTTGAGCGTTTCGCGCTGTTGTTTCGCCGGTTTCAGACGGCTGATAGAATCGATGGTGCAGGGAAATTTTTCCAGCCGCTCTTTGAATGTCTGTTCGTGTTGCAGCGCAAGGATGGTGGTAGGCACAAGGACGGCAACCTGTTTGTTGTCTGCCACTGCCTTGAAAGCCGCACGAATAGCGACTTCCGTTTTGCCGAAACCCACGTCGCCACAAACTAAATGGTCCATCGGTGTGCGGCTTTCCATGCCGTTTTTCACAGCCTGCGTAGCCTTCAACTGGTCGGGTGTGTCCTCGTAGAGGAACGATGCTTCCAACTCTTCTTGCATAAAAGTGTCCTGCGAAAAGGAAAAGCCCTCGTGTGCACGGCGTTTGGCATATAGCGTGATGAGTTCCCGCGCAATGTCTTTCACCTTGCGTTTGGTGTTTTGTTTCAGCGTTTGCCATGCGGGAGTGCCTAATTTGTTGAGTTTGGGCGCCGTGCTGTCCTTTCCGCGAAAGCGCGACACCTTGTGCAGGTTGTGGATATTGACATACAGCACGTCATTGTCGCGATACACCATACGGATGCACTCCTGCGTTTTACCGTTGACCTCCATTTTTTCCAACCCGCCGAAAATGCCCACGCCATGATCGATATGCACAATATAATCACCCGGATGCAGCCCTTGCAATTCCTTCATGGTCAAATTTTTCGACTGCTCAAAACTTTGCTGAATGTGGTATTTGTGATAGCGTTCAAAAATCTGATGGTCGGTGTAGAAGCAAAGTAACAGGTCGTGGTCAATAAAGCCTTCGTGCAGAATGTTGGAAACCGGCGTAAACTCTGCTTTTGGGGTGATGCCCGAAAAGATACTCTGCAAACGGTCAAACTGCTTTTTATTTTCGCTCATCAGCGCGGTGGTGTAGCCTTGCTCGCTGTGCGCTGCAATGTCCTGCGCCAGCAATTCAAAATTTTTGTTGAAAGCCGGCTGTGGCGAGGTTTTGAATTTCAGTTCCGTGCTGTGGCGAAAGTGAAAATCGTTGCCAAACTCAATATTGCAGAAGCGCGAAAGCAGGGAAGCGGTATCTGCGGCGCCGACAAAGATTTCATGCGCGTTAATATCAATGTATTCCTCGCCCGACAGGATTTTCACCGGCGGATGTTCCTCCAACTGCGTTATTTCGTGCAGTGTGAGGCTCAAATCGCTACTCCATACGACGGTATCGCTGTCAAACTGCTTGAAAAAAGACGATCTTTCCGCGTGATGCTTCTCCCATCCCATATTCGGAATGATGCGGATGCTGTCCAACAGATATTCGGACAACTGCGTTTCCACATCAAAACAACGGATGGATTCCACCTCATCCCCAAAAAAATCAATGCGATAGGGCTGATGGCAAGCGTAGGAAAAAATATCAACAATACTGCCACGAATGGAAAACTGTCCGGGTTCGTAAACAAAATCACTGTACGTGAACTGGTATTCATGCAGTATTTCGCGAATAAAATCAATCGAAATTTTCTCGCCCCGTGTCAATTGCAGCACATTGCTCTGCAAGTTCTCGCCCGACACCACCTTTTCGGCTATGGCATGGGAATAACTGACGATAATATTCCGGTTTTCACCCACAGCCCGTTTGTTATCGGGCAGCAATGCTTCCATGAGCCTTGTACGCAGGATGATATTGCCCTCGTGTGCCTGCAACTGCGCCGTGATGCGCTTGTAGGATGATGGAAAGAAGAAAACCTCAGTGTTTCCAAGTACATTGCAAAGGTCGTTGTAGAAATAGCCTGCCGTTTCAGCGGTTGGAAAGATAAAAATGTGACTGTTACTTGTTTGGCGAACCAACGCAGCCGCCACCAACGCAGCCGACGAGCATGACAATCCCCTCAGGTGGATATTGCCTGCCGGTTTCAGTGATTGTTGCAGTTGCAAAACGAGCGTATGTCCGGCATAAATCTCACTCAGCCTGTTATCAGCCAATGACGTAAGGTCTTTCATTTTCGGTGCAAAAGTACAAAAAAATGTGAATTGGTGTCCTTTGTGGTAAAAATTTACAAGGTCTGCGCAATTTTTCAAACGACTCGACATACGCATTTTCTATCAACTTAGTAGTCTTCAATAAATAACGTGAAACCTCTACGAGGTTTTGGAGGATGCCTGTATCCTATTTCTATTGATATGTATCCCCTAACGGGGAATGTTCGCTTGTCCGTAGGACATTCATATCAATAGAAATAAAGCCCAATAT
>JAITTD010000067.1 GCA_031287245.1 Bacteroidales bacterium | reverse complement strand
ATATTTTTTTGAGCCAAATGTATAAGGGAAAGAAAGATTTTTGGCACAGAATTTGCTGCTGAATAATCATACAATTTTAATAAATAAAAAATATATTTTATATTTTATATATTGCGTAGTGCGTAGGGGGCAAAGTTTATGCAAAGACAACGCAAACGCTCCCGATAATTCAGGAGCCGCCAACGCGAAAGCACTACATAACAAATTCAATTTTAACATTTTATACAATCATTTTTTTTAATTCATGCGGCAAAGGTCCCCATATACACATCCAGCACCTTTCGTTTCAGCATAAACCCGTATTTGCTGCGAATATAATCGTTCAAGGCATGGATATAGTTATTTTGCTGTTGCAGAAGTTCTACGGCAGTGATGGAACCGGCATTGAATTTCGCACGGTATGCTTCAAATGATTTGAAATAAGCGTTTTGTCTCACTTTGTCGGTTTCAAACTGGTTGCAGGCAATTGTCGTATTGTTGTATTCCGTCAAAAGTGTTTGCTGCAGGTTTTGTGCCGTTTGCTTGCTTTCCAGTTGCGTTTGCTGCAAGGCTATTTTGCTGCGTTGCACATTTGATTTTGTTCTCGATTTGTCATAAATGGGAATACTCACGGTCAAACCGATTTGTTGATTAAAACGGTTGGATAATTGCGTTCCATAACCGGTAAAAGCGCTGTGACCCGTACCGATGCTTCCGCCCAACGACAGCGTGGGACAGTATGCCGATTTGGCGATTTTCAAACCCGTTTCGGCTATTTCAACTTCATAACTGCTGATCTTGAAATCGGGCAACGTATTGACAGCCTTTTCCATAAATATATCAAGCGCAGGCATAATCTCTATGGCTTCGTTGTCGGGATAAATCAGTGCGAGCGGTTGCAAAAGGTTCATCGCCAACAGGTTTTTCATCTCTATCAAAGTGTTGTTCCTGTTGATAAGGGCGGTTGCCACACTGTTTTTGTCGTTTACCCATTGCGCTTCGAGCAGCAGGAAGTCGCTTTCTAAAATATCGCCTGCCTGCCAGCGAACTCGCCCCTGATTGAGCTGTTCTTCGCTTGCCGTGAGCAGGGCTTGTTGATATTTCAGAAGTTCATCATTGCCGATTGCTGTCAGGAATGTTTGCAGCACCCGAATAACCAGGTCATTATCGTATTGCTTTGTTTTATACGCCGATTGTTGAAGCGAAAGACGGTTTTGCCGGATGGTTTCGCTGATTTGTCCCCCTTGATACAGAACAACACTGGCATTGACGTCGTAATTGCCGTTCCACGCTGCGGCGTTTCCTGCCGTATGCCCGACACCTTCACTGAGCGTTGCCGAAAAATCAGGCAGACGTTCCATTTTGGACTGTTCATAGACAGCCTGTTTAGCGTCTTCGTTCAATTTTGCCTCCTTGCGCCCGTAATTATTGCCGATGACATTCTCAATACAATCTGCCAAAGTCATTTTCAGCGTGTCGGCAGCCGTCTGTGCGTTGGCTGTTGTTCCAATCGCCAGTCCTGCAATAAAAAACAATATGATCCTCTTCATTTTATCAAAAAATTTGTTTTCGAGACTGTTCTCTATGGGTGAAGACAAATGGGAGAGGAAAATATTTTATCAAAAAACTTCGCATGAGCATTTTTTTTAATATTTTTGTAAAAAAAACAGCCGATGTCAAAACTGAAAACCATGTTTTTTTGCCGCAACTGTGGCGCCGAATCGTCCAAATGGATTGGGCGCTGTCCGTCGTGCGGCGAGTGGAACACCTATATTGAAGAGGCGGTAGAGAAAAAATCAGCACAACAGCCTGTTTTTGAGTCAGCCGAACGGTCGCGCCCCCATAAGTTGGAAGAAATATCCGATGCCAACTACCAGCGCATCGATACCCTCAACGGGGAACTGAACCGTGTGCTGGGCGGCGGGATTGTACCCGGCTCGCTGGTGCTGCTGGGCGGCGAACCGGGTATTGGTAAATCAACGCTTGCCTTGCAGGTGGCGTTGCAGCTGAAAGGGCAAACCGTCATGTACGTGTCGGGCGAGGAAAGCCTGCAACAAATCAAAATGCGTGCCGACCGTGTCAGCAACGGCAGCAGCGATTGCCTTTTTCTCAATGAAACTTCTCTGGAAAACATTTTTCTGCATTGCAAAGAGTACAAGCCAGCCCTGCTGTTCATTGACTCCATTCAAACCATCAGCACGCAAAGCATTGACTCCTCGGCGGGAAGCGTGTCGCAGATACGCGAATGTACGGCAGCGCTGCTCAAATTCGCCAAAACCACGCACACATCCATCTTTCTGATAGGACACATCACCAAAGACGGCATACTGGCGGGTCCCAAGATACTGGAACACATTGTGGATGCGGTATTGCAGTTTGAAGGCGACCACAACCACGTGTATCGCATTCTTCGCTCGCTGAAAAACCGCTTCGGCTCGACATCGGAAACAGGCATTTTCGAGATGCGCGGCAATGGGCTGCGGGAAGTGACGAATCCGTCGGAAATGCTGATCACTACCAACGAAGAAGGGTTGAGCGGTATTGGAATCGGCGCTACCATTGATGGCATACGCCCGTTTCTTATTGAAGTGCAGGCGTTGGTGAGTTCGGCTGTATATGGTACTCCACAACGCTCTTGTACAGGCTTCGACGGACGGCGGCTCAATATGTTGCTCGCCGTACTGGAAAAACGCGCGGGTTTCAAACTATCCGCCAAGGACGTATTTCTGAACATAGCAGGCGGGCTGAAAGTGGACGATCCTGCCATTGACCTTGCCGTGATTGCCGCTATTATGTCGTCCAATATTGATACTGCCATCCATCACCAATATTGCTTTTCAGGAGAAGTGGGACTTTCAGGCGAAATACGCCCCGCAGGTCGTGTGGAACAAAGGATTCAGGAAGCACAAAAATCAGGTTTTACCAAAATATTCGTTGCCGGCGCCAACCGAAAGGGAATTGATATCGCCAATATGTCCATACAAGTGGTGTTTGTGAACAAAGTGGAACAGTTGTTCAAAGCGCTGTTCGGACGAAACACCGAAGGGTAAGGAAAAATTGACAATTGACAATTGACAGTGGACAAAACCCCGAAACCCGAAACCCCGAAACCTGAAACTGGTAATAACAAATAATTTCAATATTGTTATTATCATTTTTTTACCAAAAATTTGGTGAAGTGCTAAATTATTTTACACACACACACAGTGACTGGTATATAAATATATGTACGCCCGCGCGTAATCTACAAAATCTTTTCCGAAATTCGTACATTTCCGCAACATCTTTTTTGCATGAGGCGGTTTTTTTTGTGCCGCAGGCTGCAGGAACACATCCCAAGTCACTTGAACACCCCCTGCAAGTTGCAGGAGCACATCAAGAGTCACTTGAACATCTCCTGCCGGCTGCAGGAACGTTTCCAGAGCCACTTGAACATCTCCTGCACCTTGCAGGAGCATTGCCGAAGCGCTTGAACAGTTCCTGCACCTTGCAGGGGCATTTCCCGAAACACTTGACGTCTTCCTGCACCTTGCAGGAACAAATCAGTAATCAATTCATCCCTAAATATCAATATCTATGGAAAATTTAATCAAAAAAATCGACACAAGACAGTTCAGAAACAAAACGCATTTCGAGTTCATGAGCGAGATGAACGGACTGTTTGCCTCTACCCCCACCGGAGTGGAGAAAATTGCAGTGAAAACAGACCAGTTCGCCGCGCTGCTTGCCGATGAGGACGTGGCTGTGATAACAGTGCGCAAGTACGAAAACACCGACGCCATCGCACAGATGGACGCCGACCGCGACAATGTGTTCCGCGGCATACGCAGTCTGTTGCAGGCGGCGTTGCGCGATTTCGATCCGCAGATGAAAGAAGCGGCAGGACGGCTGAAAATCATTTTCGACACCTACGGCAACGTGCCCCGCCTGAATTACGATGAGGAAACCGCCGCTATCGACAATCTGATGCAGGAATTGGACGCCCGCCGCCCCGATGTGGAAGCGACCGCCATCGGCAGATGGACGGAGGAACTGCGTCGGCTCAACGGCGAGTTGCA
>JAITTD010000288.1 GCA_031287245.1 Bacteroidales bacterium | reverse complement strand
TTGTCTTCAAAAGTGTTCATTATTATTGATTCATTCTTTTGGCATTTTATCATATACACTTCATATCCAAAATCATATTTGTCATAAGTTCCAGTCAAGATATCTTCAATGTCTTTTACGATTTTTATAATGGATATTAAATCAAACCCCCCTAATTCACCCAGCCCCTCAAGATTTCCCTTGATGCCAAATTGAGGAGTTCCAATTTCATTTAAATAAAATTCATATTCTATCATAGTCATCTCTTTTTGGGGAAAAATGAACCAATGCTTCTATCTGAATTTAGATAAAAATGTATTTCTACTTTACCATCCCTTGAATATCCAAAATATTCCATTTGGGTTTTGATACGGATTTATAATCAGGATCGTCCAACACTTTTAGAAAATCGTATATTGGATAGTCATCCAACTCCATTACAGGCAGCATTTCTTTAGGAACCAATGGAGAATCTATCTCTACTTCCAAGCCTTGCCGCCACGCAAGTTTGGCGTATGTGGTGGTGTCAAAGGAATAAAATGCTTTATGATGACCTAAATTCCGGCGATGTTGAGTTCCTGCCAACTCTGCCAGTCCCGCTTCAGCCTGTAATTTATTGTTATCGCGAATGCCCTCAAAGGTGTCTATCATTCCCCAATAGTGCCTGTCTCTTTTCTCACATTTTTTTTTAATGAAATTTATATGCTGTGTCAGCTCTTCTTTATTTTTTTTTAATGTGCTCTGAATGATAGCATATAACGTAAATTCCAAATTTTCAAATACAGGATAATCGCGTATTGATACAAAACGTTCAATAATCGAATGATTATCAGATAAAACTGCATAAAAAATATTACCAATAGATCTATCCATTCTATTTACTTTAACCTTGATAGGTGCTGCATTTCTTTTTGGTTTATAGTCCCATCCAACATCAGGTTGAATAAACAAGTGATATTCTATACATTTTGCTGCTTTATAATAGAATTGCCGAGCCTTTACATAATCATGCTCTATGTACATGGCATATTCCGCAAAAAACACGCTATTGTGTTGAAACGCTGAAATTTGTGATATGGAATCTAAAAATCCTTTCTTTTTACAGTCTTTACAATAACTTTTAAAACTATTACACTCAAGTTGGTAACGGTCTTTTAGCATTGCTAATTCTTCTTCTATTTGTTTATTTAATTTATCCATTTTCATTATAATTTGCAATAAAAACATGAAGTATTTCATTTGTTCTGTATGTTTGCCTTTTCTGCTCATTCCTTGTTTTGTCTTATTCTCTGATAACCAATTGTTTATTTTTATTTATACGAAATTTCAAGGTGCAATGTTACTATTTTTTTCGGATTTTTTGAGATTTTTTTTTAAAATTTATGTCGAGCTTAGCCCGAAAGATGATTTTTGAGAGAGTACACGAGTGCTCCCTGAGGTTTGCTCTGCGGGTGATGGACAAACTGTCCGATAATCCATTTTTTATTTTTACCTTTGCAGCGTTTTAATTTTACAAATGACTGTTTTTGAAACAAAGGACGCGCTGGTAAAAGCCCTGCAACCGTACAGGGCGAAGCACCAGTCCACAGGATTTGTCCCCACTATGGGGGCTTTGCACGCAGGGCATCTGTCATTGGCAGCACGTGCCCGCAAGGAGAATGACGTGGTGGTGGTCAGCATATTTGTCAATCCGACGCAGTTCAACGACCGGAACGACCTCGCCAATTATCCCCGCACATTGCAGGCAGATGCGGAAAAACTGCAGGCGGGCGGCTGCGATTTCGTGTTTGCGCCCTCGGTGGAAGAAATGTATCCCGAAAAGGATACACGCACTTTCGATTTCGGACTGTTGGACAAGGGGATGGAAGGAACATTCCGCGCGGGACATTTCAACGGTGTGGCGCAGATTGTAAGCAAACTGTTCGACGTGGTGCAACCCGACAGAGCATATTTTGGTGAAAAAGATTTTCAGCAATTAGCCATTATTCGTTATATGGCACAGAATTTGCGGTATCCCGTTGAGATAGTGAGTTGTCCCATCGTTCGCGAAGCCGACGGTTTGGCAATGAGTTCGCGCAATGTACGGCTCACGCCTGCGCAAAGACGAATCGTGCCGGTGATTGCCCAAACGCTTTTGGCGAGCAGGGGAAAAATCGCGCATACCCCGTTGAATGAACTGAAAAAGTGGGTGAGCGATACTATCCACCAAACGGAAGGATTGAAAATGGAATATTTTGAAATAGTGGACAGAAATACCCTGCAAACAGCAGATACGTTCCGATCCAATGCCTTGCAGGGCTGTATTGCAGTACACGCAGGCAATGTGCGACTTATAGACAATATATCATACTGAATTTCATGCAAATAGAAATCTTAAAATCGAAGATTCACAGGGTGACTGTGACGGAAGCCAACCTCAATTATATTGGCAGCATCACCATTGACGAGGCGTTGATGGATGCAGCCAACCTGATTGAATTTGAAAAGGTGAGCGTGGTGAACATCAACAATGGTGAACGGTTGGAAACATACATCATCAAAGGTGAACGCGATTCGGGCGTTATCTGCCTCAACGGACCGGCTGCAAGGAAAGCGGTGGTGAACGATATCGTTGTCATCATGTCCTACGCAAGCATGGAGTTTGAAGAAGCCAAAAAATTCAAGCCTTCCATCATTTTCCCCGACACTTCCACCAACAAAATCCAACCATGCATCCGAAAATAAAACAAGCGCTTCAACTCATTGTTTTTTTGTTCATTGGAGTGGCATTGCTCTATTTTGCCTTTCGCGGCATTGACCTGAACGAATTGATGGTGCATCTGAAAAAAGCCGATTTTACATGGGTGGCATTAGCCCTCGTGTTTGGCGTATTGGGACTTGTGGTCAGGGCTGCTCGGTGGAAAATGCTGATGGAGCCTATTGACGCCCATCCCAAGCTCATCAATATCCTGCACGCCATCAATGTCGGCTATCTTGCCAACTTCGTTTTCCCGCGCATCGGAGAAATCACCCGTTGCGGCATTTTGAACCGCACCGACCATCTTCCCGTTGACAAGGCTTTTGGCACTGTCATAGTGGAACGGCTTTTCGACGTGTTGATGGTGTTCGGCTTGCTGGCGCTGATGCTGGCGCTCAATTTCAACCTGATAAGCGGGTTCCTCGTCACTTATATTTTTGAACCCATTTCTCGAAATTTGCCTGAAACAGCAGGCGCTTTGTGGGTGGCAGGCGGCATAGTTGGCGTCGCTACTGTGCTTTACCTGTTGTTCAGGATGTTTCGCAAGCAATTGGCAGGCAGCGCCGTGTGGCTCAAAATAAAAGGCTGGCTCAAAGGAATACTCAACGGCATCCAATCGGTGCGCAGGATGAAACGTTTCGGATTATTTCTGGCGCTCAACGTTTTGCTGTTTGCCTGCTATTTCATGCAGACCTACTTCATGTTTTTCGCTTTTGAAAGCACCTCTTCCTTAGGGCTATTGGACGGACTTTTTGTGTTGGTTATCACCACATTGGCGATGATAGTACCCGTGCAGGGCGGCATTGGCGCCTATCACGGCACCGTATCCATCGGTTTAACGCTTTTCGGACTGACACGAATGGACGGAATGGTTTACGCCACTATGTCGCATACCACCACTTCGCTATTATTCATCCTGTTAGGCGCCATTTCGCTGATATTTGTCTTTGCCAAAAAGCAGCCCCTGTAGAGACGGTGCGCGCACCGTCTCTACGAGGATGTTATACATTGTTATGTGGTTATGCTGCGCGTTATACATTGTGACTCAGAAATTCGAGCCGATGATTCAGAAATTCATGTCAATGATCCGTTCATCCGTTCACCCGTTCACCCGTTTGTCCATTCACCCGTTCACCCGTTTGTCCGTTCACCCGTTTGTCACAATTGTACTTCCGTTACGATTTCGCCGTCAAACAGGTTGATGGTGCGGTTGGCATAGGCGGCGTCGTGCTGCGAGTGTGTCACCATAACGATGGTAGTGCCTTCGGTGTTCAGTTCCGTTAGCAGCGACATCACATCATTGCCGTTTTTCGAGTCGAGGTTGCCGGTAGGCTCATCGGCAAGAATCAGTTTCGGATTGGCTACAATGGCGCGGGCAATGGCTACGCGCTGCTGTTGACCGCCTGACAGTTGATTGGGGAAATGTTTGGCGCGGTGGCTGATGTTCATACGGTATAAAGCCTCTTCCACGCGCCGTTTGCGCTCGCTTTTGTTGATGCGCATATACACCAACGGCAGTTCCACGTTTTCAAACAGGTTCATTTCCTCAATCAGGTTGAAACTCTGGAACACAAAGCCGATGTTGCCCTTACGAGCCTGCGTGCGCTCGCTTTCTTTCAGATGCCCCACCTCACTGCCGGCAAGATAATACGTTCCCGATGTGGGGTTGTCCAACAGACCAAGGATGTTCAGCAAAGTAGATTTGCCGCAACCCGAAGGTCCCATAATGGCGATAAATTCGCCGTCATTCACTTCCAGCGATACACCGTTCAGCGCTACTGTTTCCACCTCTTCCGTGCGGAACACTTTTTTCAAATTCTCTATTTTTAACATTTAGATTATTGTTATAAATTGTTATAAATTGTTACACATTGTTATAAATCGTTATACATTGTTATACGTTATATAATTGTCAATTGTCAACTGTCAATTGTCAATTATAACTGTCAATTGTCAACTGTCAATGAATCGCTTCGCTTGGGTTTTTTGTGGCGGCTTTGTAACTTTGCGTGGTGACTGTCAGCAGGATCATTGCCAGCACAAAAAGTCCGCTCAGCAGGAACACCCACCAGTACAGGGGCGTTCGGCAGGCGAAATTGTCGAGCCAGCGGCTGTTGAACCAGTAGGCTATCGGCGCCGCGATGACAAAACAGACGCCTGCGATGAAGCAATACGTCCTGATGAACAGTTGCAACACTTCCGCCACCGACGAACCCATTATTTTTCGGATGCTGATTTCGCGGCGGCGATATTGCGTTTCAAAAATCACCAAGCCAAACACGCCGATAACGGAAATGAGAATGGCGATGAGGCTGAACACGCCGATGAGCGAGGAAAGGCGCTGTTCTTTTACGTACACGTTTTGCAAGGCTTCGCTGTAAAAGCGCACATCGAACGGATAGTTCGCGTCTAATTTTTTCAAGGTGCTTTTGACGTGCTGGATGGCGGCAAACATATCACTGCCCGCATTTACCCTGATGCAGACGCATCTCATCTGGTCGCCCCAGTTGTCCGTTCCCCACACATAAAACGCCATCGGCGAAGGCTCCGTGTGGAAGGTGGTGAACTGTATGTTGGGAATGAAACCGACAATTTCGCTGCTGTCAATATGGGTGTTCAGTTCCATTTCGTAGGCTTTGTGCGCTTTTTCGTTGAAAATATATTTTCCAAACCGCCCGTCTTTATCCTCTTCCCTGAAATTACGCCCTTCGGTGACGGTGATATTCATCACTTTCAGAAATTCAGGCTCAACCGGCACTACTTCGTATTGAATGTCCTTATCCCTGTACGTTCGTCCCCACCTCATATATTGGTCGGCAGTGCCCAAAAGTGATTCGGAAAGCGCCACATCTTCGATGCCGGCAAAGGATTTCAATTCCTGCTTGAAGACGTCCCGCTGCGATTTGACATTTTCGTTCAAATCGGTGATAATGATTTGGTCGCGCTCATAGCCCAACGGCGCCTGCTTGAGGTAGTTGTTTTGCATATACATAAACGAAACAGAGATAATCAGCACCAGCGAAGCCACAAACTGCACGCCGATCAGCACGTTTCGGATGTTTTTCCCTTTCGGGCTAAGTCCGAATGAGCCGTTGAGCACCAGCGCCGGTTGAAACGAGGTGATATAGAGGGCAGGATAGAGTCCCGTCAACAGCCCTGTTAACAGCGCAATGACGCCGGTGAGCGCCACCTCGCCCCTATGGGCAGAGAGCGACATGTCGGCATCCAGCAAACCGGCAACAAATGTTGATTTCAACACATAAACGAGGGCTAAGGCAAACACAAATCCTGTCAAATTCATCAACACAGATTCGGAAATCATCCCAGCCCGCAGCGAGCCGATGGATGCGCCCAACACTCTTTGCGTGTTGATGCTGCGGATGCGTGCCGGCACCTGCGCCATGCTGAAATTGTTGAAGTTAATCGCAGCAATCGTCAGAATGGCAACCGCAATCGCCAGCAGCACCATCAAGGTAGAACGGCTGCCTTTTGGGGTGCTGTCGTAAGCAATATCGCCGGTGAAATGCAAATCCGCTATGGGCGTAAATTGAAGCGAAAAGGATTCAAACTGCTTCAATACTTCCTCAGGAACAGCCGCCAGAAACTGTTCGGTCATTTCTTTTTCTGCGCCCGCGTGGTCTAAATAAACCCAAACGTTATAACTCAGATTTCCCCAACTGTGCAGGTTTTCATCAGGTGATATGTTTCCATAAATGGCATTCTGAAAGGAAACATTAGCCGGAAAATTCTGATAAACGCCGCCCACCGTAAAGTCGCTGATTTGTTTTCCGATGGCTGATTCCGAGCCAAAGAATTTCTGCGCAAGACTTTGTGGTATCAGCACGGCTTGAGGCTCTTCCAAAGCCTTGTCGCTCCCTTCCAACATCTCAAAATGAATTATTTTCGGAAAAGAAGCATCCACTTTCATCCACTTTTCCTTGTACACCACTTCCGCATCCTTGTTTTTGACCGTAAAAGGAACGTCCTGATAATAAGGACTTGCAACGGCGCCCGCAACAATGTGGGGGGACTGGAATAAAATGTCTGCCGCCGGACGAAACATTAGCGCCATTTTTTCGCCATTCATAACAGTTTCCACGCGATAGATGTGGTCGTAATTTTGGTGGCTTTTATCAAAACTCAGGTCGTGATTCACCTGCATCAAAATGATGATAAATACCGCAAAAGCGATGGTCAATCCTGCAATATTCAGGAGACTCGATGTTTTGAAACGCTTCAAAACGAACATAAAATTCTTCACTGTTTTCATACTTTACATTTTAATTGTGATACATTAGTGATATGTTGTGATACATTGTGATCTGTTGTGATACAATTGTGATACATTGTTACTTTAAATAAAACCACAAAATTAATTATTAATTATTAATTGTCAACTGTCAACTGTCAATTGTCAATTGTCAATTGTCAATTATCTTGATACTGGCGGGAAAAAAATTTTGCATCGAATTGATTTTTTGAAGACTTTTGTACGATTTTTGCATAGACGTTATTTATGAAGCATTTTGTTCGTTTATTTTTTGTGGTCGCGCTTGCGGCGTTTTCATTGGATGCTGTGTCACAGTCCGTTGATGGCAACATTCGTGCAGCCAAAAAAGCAGCGGCAGCGGCAGCCAAAAGCGATCCCAACGCCCAACCCGATACGGTGCGCTGGAAAACGTGGGGTAACGCCAATTTGGGTTCAACGCAAACTATGTTGTGGAACTGGTTGGGCGGCGGCGAGCCGACTATCACGTTCAACAGCAATATGAGTCTGTTTGCCAACTACAAAAAAAATAAATTCTTTTGGGAAAACAATGCCTATTTTTCTTACGGCATCATCAAGAAAGACACTCACCAAGCCGTTAAAAACGACGATCAGATTAATCTCGGTTCGAGAATAGGCTACCAAATGGCAAAAAAATGGTACTATGCTCTCAATTTTATAGGAAAAACGCAGTTTTCGTCAGGGTATCGATATTCGGCTACCGATACAACGCGCATTTCAGACTTTTTGGCGCCTGCATCCATCTATCTGTCATTGGGTTTGGACTATAAACCTTCTACCATACTGTCCGTGCACATTTCGCCATTGATGGGAAAAGCCACTTATGTGCGCTCGAATGACCCTACTGTGTTGACCACAGCAGGTTTGGGTCCTGATTTAATTGAAAAAGGGAAACATACACGCAATGAATTTGGCGGTGGTTTGATTTTCAACTTGAACGGTTCCTTTATGTCCAAAAAAGTAACTTACAACACGCAATTAGAGTTGTTTTCCAACTATTTGGAAGAGCCGGCGAATATTGACGCCAACTGGAATTTCACGTTTAGCATAGCGCTTGCTAAATATATTTCAGCCAGCGTGCGCCTCGACATGATATACGATGACAATAAAAAAACGGTGGCAAAAGAACTCGTGAACGGTGTGCTGACCAACATAGAACATGGATCCAAATTGCAGGTGAAAGAATTTTTCCAGATCAATTTTTCGTATAATTTTTGATCAGGAAAAGGTAGCAATTTTCGTAAAAAATAAGAAAATTGATCTTATTCAATTGAAATAAAGAAGTCAAAATTGAAAATATAATTTCGCGTTTTGATGTTTTTGGTACATTTTTTGTATAGTCATGAAATAAAAATTTATAAATCGTTGAAGATGAAAAGATATTCTACCCATTTATTTAAAAAAGTACTCATTGCTTTTTGCTTCCTGTTTTGCGCGTTTGCGGCTCATGCAACAGACAGGTGGGTTTCCCCTACCGCTACCGGCAGTGGCAATGGCTCAACGCCGGCTGATGCGTTTACGCTGGCACAAGCGATAAATTATGTAAGCACTTATAATTCGTCCACAGACCCTCTCAACCTGTATTTTCTCCGAGGCACCTACAATTTCACTTCATCACAGTTGTTTACGTTCAATAACAAAGGTACTTATAATTTCATGAAGGCAGCCCCTGCGGATGATCCGTCCCCTGCGACTGATCCGGTCATATTGAACGGTACTTCGTCAAGCACCCGCTTACTGAACATAACCGCATCATCCAACTCTAATCGAAAATCGGTAACATTCAACCAACTGTTCATCCAAAATTTCACCTCAACCGGTGACGCTGACGGAGCTTCTTCTCTGTTTTCCGTATTTGCATATAATGAGTTGAACCTGAACAATGTCACCATTGAAAACATCGAAAGCCGAAGACATCCATTGATTTATCTTGCCGACAACAGTTCTTTCTCCGCGCAGGCAACCCAATTCAACAATATACGCAAAGCGAATAGCGGCGACAACGCGCTTGTTCGTAACACCAACACCAACAGTTCGATGTCATTTACCGGCTGTACCTTTACCAATTGGGAAAACCTCAGGACAAGCGACTACGCTCATATTTTTGAAAACACCCGTACCCTTACATTTACAGACTGTATCGTTGACGGCAATACGACCGTTTCCGGAAACAGAGGGAGATATATCACTTCCACCGCCGCCATTTCCATTACAGGAACCACCTTTAAAAACAATTCAACAGGAGGACATTTCATTCACCTTGAGGGAAATTCCTCTATTTTTACGAATAATAAAGCGGTCAACAACACCACCTCATCGGGCATGGATTTTATCCGCGCGACCAACGCTGCCACTATTTCTTTTGCAGACAGCATCGCCCGCAACAAAATTGGCGGCTATTTTATCAACAAAACTTTGAGTGGCGGTAATGCCGGCACCGTCATTAGCTTAAACAACGTTGGGGTTAACAAAAACGCAACAGGGCGTGGTTTTATCTTTCATGCCGGTAGCACCGCCGGCAACTCTGTTACCATCACCGGAAGTTCTTTTACCGGCAACACTTACAATTCAACCAATGCCGGCGAATCCGATTTCATCAATTTATATATGTATGGTAGCAATACGAATACAAAGTTCACCTTTACAGACAATACCGTTACCGGCAACGAATCAAAGGCAACCACGAATGGATACGGGGATTTTATGGAGATAAGAAACAGCGACATTACTGCCAACATTTCATTGGCCGGTCAAAACAGCATTGCCAACAACCGCATCGCCAATGGAAGTTTCGTCAATATAAGCGCCGGCGCAACCGTGAATATGACCTTGCGGAATATGCAGGTCAACAACAACACAATCGGCAACAATTTTATCTACAAAACCAGCAACGGCGCTACCAATATTACCTTCACCGGCATCGATTTTGACAAAAACGCACTGGGTCGCAGTTTTATCTTTCATGACGGCGGCAACAGCGGCAACACTATTTCCATTACCCAAAGCACTATTTCCGACAACACATACAATTCAACCAATACCGGTGAGCGCGATTTCATTAATCTATATATGAATGGCAACAATGCGAAGTTCACCTTTACAGGCAATACCGTTACCGGCAACGAATCAAAGGCAAATTCGAGCACTAACGGGAATTTTATCAAGATAAGACACAGCGCCCTTGCTGCCACCATTGAATTTGGCGACCCGCTTGTGGCAGGCAAAAACAACATTGCCAACAACAACATCAATGGACATTTCATCCATAAGGTAGATTGCTCGTCCATGAATATTGCCTTCCGGAATATGCGCATCAACAACAACACAATCGGCGGACATTTTATCTATACCGACAACTCAGTGGGGAAACTGAGTGTTGTGATGTCGAAAACATCTTTTACCGAAAACACTGTCACAGGGGCATTTAACAGACCTTGGGACAATAGTGAATGCACCATCACGGGCAGCAGTTTTGTGGACAACCACATTGGATTGAGCGGCGCTGACGGGTTCATTCAAAAACGTGGCAACTGCAGTTTGAAAGTCATCAACAACACTTTTGTCAACAACTACACCGCACTGGCAAACTCTACCACCCCAGTCACCAACATTATTCATCTGGATGGTTATGATTCTGCCAACACAGGAGTGCTCAACAATACCTTCTCTCAATCGGGAAGCATTCATGGAAACACCAACTCAAGGCCTGTCATTTGGAACAACCTGTTTGTCGGCGCCAACGGCAGTATTTCAGGCAACGCCAATATCATCAAACGCAATATTTGGAACAACCGGTGGTATGCCTCAGGCACCAGTACATCCACTACACTTCCGGGCGGGCGCCCCACAATGGATTACCTGTTGTCCCTTACCGGCGATCCGGCTTACTTCCCGGTGAGGATGCCATCTCCTGCCTTGGATCCCATCTTCGTGCTGGACAATGGAGGACCGCTGACCACTATCCCCTCTGTATTTCAAGGTTATTTGCAACGCGACCAGATAGGAACCCAAAGACCTGTCAATATTTCTATCGGCGCCATAGATCAGGCTCAATTTTATGTGAAAGACGCCTCTTATGTGGTCTATTATGAGCCTGACAATGGCTTGCTGCCCGACAACAGTTATTATTTTCTTCTTGAAGAAATGTTGGACGCCAGCGGTTTACCCTCTGTCACTCCTGCAAATATTCAATATGGCATTGTAAAGCAGCCGACCAATGGAATTGTGGTGCCGGATGTCTCCAGTCGCTCCGGCAAAATTTATTTCAATCCCAGAGTGATGCCGTTGAGCAGTCCGCGACAACCGGACGCTGGCGTTGTGGGGCATCCGGAGCCTATGCAATACAGCGTCACTATTGGCGGAGTGACTAAAACGGGGACTATCATGCTGGATGTTGTCAATCTGGGCGCCCCTTCCGGTCTCATTGGCACCGAGTCGATAGCTTGCTATGAAGAAATGCAAAAAGTGAAATTTGAGCCTGCGCTAAAATACCGCAGCACACAACACCGCTACGACGGCTTCAGCGTTCCGATGGTAGGCGACCTCAACGGCGACGGAAAACCGGAAATTGTGGTGCTGGGTGAGGAATATCTGCCCGGCAATCCGGCGGACGGGCAAGCAGATATGGAGGTTGAAGCGCTATTTATATTAGACGGACAAACCGGCAAGGAACTGGTGCAATATTCATTTCAAGGTCCTGGCGGAGCCGATAAAGACAATTGGTTCGTTGGAGCCGCCGAATATCACCCTTCTCCCTCGCACATCGCATTAGTGGATTCAGACGGGGATGGAAAATCGGAAATCATTGTAGCATACGGCGGTGGATGGGGAAGGTCAGGTTCGGCTATCAGGAGGTTAGTAAGTTATGAAGTGACTGAATATACCTGCCAGCCGGTCACCGCGGCGTTGCCTACGACAGATCCCCGCCGGTTGAAAGTGAAATGGGGACCCAGCGAACGCTATGACAAAAGCGTCGGCGGCGCTTTGGAAGACGCTAACAGCCTTCGTAAAAGACAGCCCCTGCCACAAATTGTCAATATTGAAGGCGATGATAACGTTCAGGTAGTCGTTTACAACAAGATTTACGATGCCAAGACAGGAAAACTGTTAGTGACACTTGAAGAATTGCAACCCACTGCCAATTGGGCGGACAGAAGCCAAACGATCAGTCAGTACAAACAGTATGCCTATATAGGGCGCAACAGAGGCACCCAGCACTCTGATTTCAACAATGAAGTCAATTTTTCGTACATCTACGACCTTGACGGCGATGGTAAAATGGAAGTCATTGCCGGCGGAAAGGTGTATTACGACATCAATATTAAAACCGGCGCCTACAAGGTGAAATCTGCAGATAATGCTCCCGGTTCCTTGTGGGGTGGGTCAGGAGACGGATTGTCCATAGGCGAAGGCTACACAGGAGTGGCAGATATCAATGGCGATGGCGTACCCGACATTGTGGTAGCCTCTCAGGTTCATGGCAACGATGAAACTACCAGACGGAGTACCATTGACCTCAGGGTTTGGAATCCGGGTCTGGCAGAGATCAAGCCAACGCTTGCGCTCACCGCCCTCTGGGATACGCTGGCTACCCATTCATTCTCTTTCAATGTTGACGGCGGCATGCCAAATCCCGATGACAAAGAAGTGAGAGATGGCAACTGTATATTCATGCCCTTAGAACCCACCCGCGCGGGTTATATTTTCACAGGATGGTACGATGGCAGCACGCTGTATGATTTCAACCAGCCCGTCACCACCGACATCCACCTTGATGCTCGATGGGTGAGTGACACCATTGTGACCCACAATATATTCTTTGATCCGTATGGCGGCTCTCCTTATTCTGCAGGGCAAAGGATAGCGGACGGCAACACTGCCACCCAGCCGCTCGTTGACCCTGTACAGCCGGATTTCCTCTTCGCAGGCTGGTACGATTTGTCCGTATCCACTACCCTTCCATACAACTTTGCCGACCCGGTGACTGCATCCCGTACGCTTACCGCTCAGTGGACTCCGAAAACCAAATACACGGTGACATTCGATTCCGATGGCGGCACACCCACACCCGCCGTGCAAAATGTGGCGCAGGGCAACAAAGCCGTAGCGCCCGACGGCAGTATCTCCAAAGGAAGCGACATCTTTCTGGGATGGTACAATGGCAACGTCCCGTATGATTTCAACACGCCCGTCACTGCTCCTTTGACGCTCACCGCCAAATGGGTTGCCGGCGGCACTGCCACTTATTTAATTTCATTCAGCGCGCAGGGCGGCGCACCCACTCTGTCCGAACAAACGATACTGCCCAACACCACTGTTACCCAGCCTGTGCAGCCTGTTCGCGCCGGATTTGTCTTCAAGGGCTGGTACAAAGGCGCCACCCAGTGGAACTTCTCCTCTGCGGTGAATGCCTCCGATGTAGCAGATGCTCAAACACTGAAATCGGTAGCCAACAAGGAAACAACGCCGCCATTGCTCGTGGCAAGAGAATTGGTTCCCGTCTCTCACTCAGGTGACTTGCATCCCGATCACTCGTATCTCTTTATTGGCGATTTGGATGGAAAAAAACATTCATACAATGGCAAACAAATAAAATTGCCGGAAATAGCCCTGTTAGGCAGAAAATTGTATGGAACCGGCAACAAACTGATATGGCATCCAAACTCAGGAGGAACAACAGGAGCCATCGCAGGAGGTGTTAATTACACTTACACAAACCCAAGCGGACGTGCCATAGAAGGAGCCCTCGTAGCATGGACGTATGATCTTACGGTGACAGAGGCGTCAGACCCGAAGAAAGAGCATAGACTAAAACCCTCGTTCCTGTTGGAACATGCCGACGAGTCCATGAACACCGGCTTCACCTTTTTTGATTTCGACAACGACGGAACGCAGGAAATCGTTTACCGGGATGCACTGAACCTGCGCGTCATCAGTGTGCCCACTTCCAACCCACCCGCAGTGAGACTGAATTGGACAACCTCCTCTCATCCTAAAGTGATCAAACTCACACAAGAAATATATTCAGGAACCGGTTTTGAATCTCCGGTGGTGGCTGATGTGGACGGGGACGGCAGCGCCGATATCACAGTGATGGGGCATATAAGAGAAGACATTTTCAACAGATGGGCTTACATTTATACCATCTCTGCCAAATATGGCTCTGCTAAATTTGCGCCTGCTCCCCGTGTCTGGAACCAGTATATGTACTCGCCCCTGAAAATCAACGAAAATATGCAGGTGCCACGTAGAAACCTGCACCCGTTGACTTTTGCCTACCAAACGCCGCAGGATGCCGCGGGATCATTAACGCAAATATACAACAACACCCTCACGCAGAGTGTGAAATCGGCGCTGTTCAACGGGATACTCAAACCGGTGGTGCCCGTGCCCGATCTTGACATCATCAACGCCGTGCTGGATACTGTAGCCAACCAACTCAGGTTCACCATCATCAACACCGGCGATGCCGCCTCCAATGCGCAAACCCCCGTTAGAATATACAAGGGTAATGTGAATTATGTGCCCGGCGGACTGATTGACACGCCGACAGCAAAAATGAAACTGGGTGTGGACCTTTTCCCCGGCGAAAAAAGAGATTTTGTTTATGCGCTGCAAAGTCCCACCGACAAATACCTTAACTTTACCATCCGCGCCGCCGACTCCACCTATATTCGGAATACCCCTGCGCCGCCGGCAGTGATAGACTCGTTTCTGGCGAAAGATGCTAACGGCAAACCGCGTATGAAGTTGATAGGCGGTAATATGAAAGAGTATTCGCCCTACTTTTCGGATTGCGACATGACAAACAATGTAGAAGAGGTCGGTTTCTTTGTACTCAGGGACGATGCTTTTACCGTTGTTCAGGGGCGTACACAACTTCTGGATATTCTCGCAAACGATTCTATCCCGGCAAGCATTTGTACCCCCAATATGGAGACGAATATGTTCACCTTCACCATCAACGGGGTGTCCACGTCCGGCAGTACAAGGGGAACCTTTGGCGACGCCACTACCGGCATATTTAAAATTGTGGGCAATCGTTTGCAATATACCGCACCGATGCACTACACACCCGGCGTGCTGGAACTGGAATACACACAGAACTGTCGTGGTTATACCCGCTCTGCCAAGATATATATCTACATAGTGCAGAGTTGTTATGGACATTTCCTCGCCCAAAAATTGCAACCGTATCAGGTGTGCCTGCATCCCTATCCGGCAGCCACCACTTTCAACTGGTATGTGAGCGAAACAGCCCGTATCAAAATGACGTTTCCATACCCCAAAATTGCTCCAACGATACTCTTCCCTGTTGTCAATACGAGTTACTGGGTAAAACCCATTGTGCCGGCATATTCGGGAGTAGATTTTCCAAGAGCAAAAATCACCATCGTCATCCCCGAAACAGGACCCTATTATCTGTTGCCCAATTATTAAATTACGGGTAAGGAATTGTCCGTAAATAACCTTTACATTTAGAATGGTTTTATAACGTAATTCCATTCGCCATGGAATTTGTATTTTTTAATATTTATTGTTTCTAATTCCTCATCTGTGATTTTAA
>JAITTD010000259.1 GCA_031287245.1 Bacteroidales bacterium | reverse complement strand
TTGCATACCCGCCGTCAGCGGAGGGTCGCTTACATTGTACATATACTGCGGCGAACTTTGGGTTACCGTAAATACAGGGCGGGTATTGTTGACTATCTCATTAGGATGATAGCCTGCGGGGCGTATTTCAAAGAGTTCCAGCAGGTATTCGGTGCTGTTGTAGGAGTTGGGCGAGGCAACGGTGCGCGGAAGCCAACTGAACAGCACGCTCTGCACAGGCATGGCAGGCTGAACAAACTGGTTGGGCGGCATATTGAGCAGGGGCGGCTCGGCTTTCATCAGGTAGCAGAAGGTGGTTCCGGGAAGGCTCACCGCCACATCCGGACGGCTGTAGTCAAATGCGGTAAAAGTAATCTGATATGCGCCTTCGGGCAGGGATTTGGTGCGGATGTAAGTTTCGCGGCTGTAGCCGATAAAATCCATGTTCTGCGGGTCGAGATAATGATAGAGGTCGCTGCCCGAAATAACGGTCGGCACCCCCGGCAAGACCGTCAGCGGCGAAGGGCGGTAATTGCCCGATGTGCGGATGATTTCCCGCCCGCCCAGCGCGATGCTCATACGCAAAAACAACTGGTACGACGCCTGCGACATATCCCGCTGTATCAGCGTCACCCGCAACTGCTCGCATCCCGGCGCCGCATAGTCCGCCAGATACACCGAATAGGGCGGCGCAAGCACCGTATTGACATTCACCGGAAAAACCTGAGCAATGGATAATGGACAGACAATGGACAATGAAATGGCAAGGAAAAGGGTTTGCCATTTTTTGAAAGGTTTGAATATGTTGGTTGTTTGTACCATTTATCACTATTGTATCACCATCGAATCACTATTGTATCACTATTGTATCACCATCGAATCACTATTGAATCACTACATCTCACTATACATTATATTTATAGACCTTCTTTTGTTACGGCAAATTTAAAGTTGTTGCAGGATTGCATCCAAGTGTCGCCGGTCGTTGCACAAGCGGGGCACTTTGTTTTGCCCGCCTAATTTGCCGCATTGTTTCATCCATTTGTAGAATGTGCCTTGTGGCAAGGAATGTACGATGGGCATTCGCAGAGTGGTGTTTTTGTTGCGTTTGGCTTCATAATCTGAATTAAGCGCACATAGCGCAGTATCAAGTGCTTGCGTGAATTTTTCCAAATCGTTGGGTTGTTTTTCAAATTCCACCAGCCATTCGTGCGTTCCGTTGTTTTGGCTGTCCATATACACAGGACCGGCTGTATATTCGGTAATGGCGGCAGCGGTTGTCCTGCAGGCTTCCTGCAATGCTTTTTCGGCATTGTCAACGATAATTTCTTCGCCAAAGGCATTGATGAATTGCTTGGTGCGACCGGAAACTTTAATTTTGTGCGGGAACAGTGAAGTAAATACCACTGTATCTCCTATGAGATACCGCCACAGCCCGCTGTTGGTGGAAATAATAACGGCATAGTTGACGCCTGTTTCGACTTCTTCGATGGTCAAAGCGTCGCAGTTGTTATTTCCTAACCGGTCAAGCGGTACGAACTCGAAAAAGACGTGATAGTCGAGCATCAACAGCATATCATCGCTGCCCGCGCTGTCCTGCAAGGCGAAAAAGCCTTCTGAGGCGTTGTAGGTCTCCACATAGTGCATGTTATCACTTGGGAACATCTGCTGATACTGCTCTCTGTAAGGCAAAAAACTGACTCCTCCATGAATAAACAACTCCATATCGGGCCAAATGTCCAGTATATTGTTCTTACCGGTGTGGGCAAGCATGTATTTCATCAATACCAAATTCCATGAAGGAACGCCCGCAAAGGATACCACATGCTGTTTGGTACATATCTCCGCTATTTTGGCTATTTTATCGTCAAAATCATTCAATAATGCCACTTTTGCGGGTGGTGTGCGAAGAGTATTGGCAATAAACGGCACATTTTCAATCATCACAGCGGACAAATCTCCGTAAAATGATTTTTTGTAATAGCTGTCTATTTGATGACTTCCGCCAAGCGTCAGTGTTTTGCCTGTGAGGATGCGAGTGTTGGGATATTGCCTTAAATAGGACAAAACAACATCCTTGCCTCCTCGGTAATGGCAATTGGAGAGAGATTCATTGGTCACAGGCACGAACTTACTTTTGCTGTCGGTGGTTCCCGACGATTTGGCAAACCATTTCGTTGCGCCGGGCCATAAAATATTCTTTTCCCCGTGGCGAACGCGGTCTATGTAGGGTTTCATTTCTTCGTATGTCTGAATCGGCACCCTTTTCTGAAAATCGCGGATGGACTGGATGGCAGCAAAGCCACACTTTTTTCCCCATTCGGTATTTTGCGCTTTCCGTATCAAACTGAAAAGCACCTCCTGCTGCACTAAATTCGGGCGCTCTTTGAATCGGTCAATCTGTTTCAATCGCCGCGAAGAAACGGCATTCACAATGGAATTAATCAACATGAGGTTTGTTTATCTGAAAAAACCGTCAAAAGTAAGCATTATTTGCAATATGGCAAAATATAAAAAATATAAAAAAATAATACATGCTTAAAATCAGCCACTTATATATTATTTTAAAAAAATATTTACCAAAAAATATTTTTCAAGCGTAACATTCTGTAATTTCGCGCTTTTAAGTTGAGCTAAATTTGTTATTTATTTGAGATGAGAAAATGGAGAACCGAGGATTCGGGAGAACTTTACAATGTGGGTGGATGGGGTCTTAATTACTTCTCTATCAACGAAAAAGGGAATGTGATCGTGACGCCCAAAGGCGATGGCAACAGTGTTGATTTGAAGGAAGTGATTGATGAATTGCTTCTTCGCGATGTTTCAACGCCTGTTTTGGTGCGATTTCCTGACATTCTTGACAGCCGGATCGAGAAAATTTTCAACAGTTTTAAAATTGCCTCTGAGGAATACGGCTATCAGGCGCAGAATTTCATCATCTACCCCATCAAGGTCAACCAGATGCGTCCGGTGGTGGAAGAAATTGTCAGCCACGGAAAGAAGTTCAATATTGGGCTGGAAGCGGGTTCCAAGCCGGAACTTCATGCCGTGCTGGCTATCAACACCGACACTGATTCTGTGATTATCTGCAACGGCTACAAAGACGAGGATTACATTGAGTTGGCGCTTCTGGCGCAAAAGATGGGCAAACGCATCTTCTTGGTGGTGGAGAAGTTGAATGAGTTGAAATTAGTGCTCACCATAGCTAAAAGGCTGCGTGTGAAGCCCAACATAGGCATTCGCATCAAATTAGCCAGTACCGGCAGCGGCAAATGGGAAGAATCGGGCGGCGACATCAGCAAATTCGGGCTTAATTCGAGCGAATTACTTGAAGCCTTAGACATTCTCGAAAAGAAGGAGATGAAAGACTGTTTGCGCCTGATACACTTCCACATAGGCAGTCAGGTGACGAAAATACGCCGCATTAAAAACGCTTTGCGCGAAGCTTCGCAGTTTTACGTGCAACTTCGAGAAATGGGTTTTGCAGTAGATTTCGTGGACATCGGCGGCGGATTAGGCGTGGATTATGACGGAACGCGCTCAGCCATCAGTGGAAGCAGCATCAATTACAGCATTCAGGAGTATGTGAATGACTCCATATCCACCTTTGTGGACACCAGCAACAAAAACAACCTCCCCCATCCTAATATCATCACCGAATCGGGAAGGTCGCTGACGGCTCATCATTCGGTGCTCATCTTTGAAGTGCTCGAAACCACCACTGTTCCCGCGTGGGACGAAAACGACGAGGTGTCAGACAATGACCACGAGTTGATTCGCGATATTTATTCCATCTGGGACAACCTCAACCAAAGCAAAGTGTTGGAATCGTGGCATGACGCGCAACAAATTCGCGAAGAAGCGCTTGATTTATTCAGTTTGGGCTTGATAGACCTGCGTACACGCGCCCGCATTGAGCGTCTTTTCTGGTCGGTGGCGCTCGAAGCCTACGATCTTACAGGCGGATCCAAACACGCGCCGGATGAATTGAAACAGTTGTCCAAATCGCTTTCCGACAAATACTTTTGTAATTTCTCTCTGTTTCAGTCCCTGCCCGATTCATGGGCTATCGACCAGATATTTCCCATCATGCCTATCCACAGGCTGGACGAGAAACCGGAGCGTTTTGCCACCTTGCAGGACATCACCTGCGACTCGGATGGCAAGATTGATAATTTCATCTCCACCAAAAATTTTTCCAGCCATTTGCCGGTACATTCGCTTAAAAACCGCGAATCGTACTACATCGGCGTGTTCCTCGTGGGCGCTTATCAGGAAATACTGGGCGACTTGCACAATCTTTTCGGCGACACCAACGCGGTGCATATCTCTATGACCGACAACGGCTACGGGATTGACAAGTTGATTGATGGCGAAACGGTTGCCGAAGTGCTCGAATACGTGCAGTACAACCCCAAAAAATTAGTGCGCACGGTCGAAACATGGGTATCCGGTTCGGTAAAAGCAGGATTAATTACCGCAGAGGAAGGAAAAGAGTTCCTGTCCAACTACAGGTCGGGCTTGTACGGATATACCTATTTGGAGTAGCAATCATTGCAGGCTTAAATCCCAATCTTTCCAAACCACCTCATAGCCTTGTTTTTTGACGGCAGACAACACCTCACAGGGGCTGCGATTGTCGTTGATGGTCCATTGTTCCAACTCGTTGCGATACACCGCATAGCCTCCCGGATCGGTTTTGGAGCCTGCGCTCAGCGAGGTAATGCCCAAGGACGTCATATTGTCGCGGAATGACGGACTTTCGCGGGTGGACAGCGTCATCTCTATGTCATGGTCGAAGATGCGGAATGCAAAGATGAGTTGTGCCAGTTCTCTGTCGCTCATGATCACGTTTGGCTGGAAAGCCTGCCCTGAATAAGGGCGCATACGCGGGAAAGAGATGGAATACTTGCTCTGCCAATAGTTTTTTTGCAGATATCGCAAGTGTTGCGCCATGAAAATAGCCTCAACACGCCAATCTTCCAAGCCGATAAGCGCTCCCAAGCCTATTTTGCGCACGCCTGCCCGCCCCATGCGGTCGAAACTTTCCAAACGCCAGTCAAACTTCGATTTCATCCCTTTGGGGTGATACATTTTATAATGTTCTTTGTGGTAGGTTTCCTGATAGCAGTACACCGCGTTCAATCCCGCCTCTGTCAGCCGCCTGTAATCAGCCTCCGCCAGCGGCTGTACCTCAATGGAAATGGACTGAAAAAAGGGTTTCACCAACCGGATGGCGTGTTCGATATAGTCAATTCCGGCATCGCGAGGGTTTTCGCCTGTTACCAGCAAGATGTGCTGAAAGTCGCCCAATGCCTTGATGGCATCCACTTCTTGCATAATCTGTTCGTCGGTGAGGATGATGCGCCGGATGTCGTTGTTGTGATTGAAACCGCAATACACACAGTGATTCATGCACGAATTGGTGAGATACAGCGGTATGTAGAACTGGATGATGTTCCCAAACCGTTGTTGGGTATATTTACGGCTCAACAGCGCCATTGGTTCCATGCAGGCAGCAGCAGCAGGCGAAACCAGCGCCATGAAGTCTTCGATATTCCGTCTTTCCTTGCTGAGAGCTAATTTGACATCAACGGAGGTTTTGCCCTCAATGCGAGATTGTATCTCCTCCCAGCCGTATTCATTGATTAATTCAGTAAAATTCAAGATTTAACCCATTTTATTATCGGCACAAAAATACACTTTTTATGGCTCGCTGTACCATGAAAATGAATGACAGGGCAAGAAAACCTGTCTGAATAAAAACAGTAATATTTTTTATGAGCAATAAAGCAGGTCATTATAACAACGTTACGATGACGAATTGAATATTCGATCCAAAAAAAACACTTTCTATTTTGGTTTTTTACAAAAACAGCATTATCTTTGCACCCGATTTAGAATACAATATTACATATCATATATTGCGGGGTGGAGCAGTGGTAGCTCGTTGGGCTCATAACCCAAAGGTCATAGGTTCGAGTCCTGTCCCCGCTACAAACATTGTAATTCAATTAGTTACGCAGTTTTCTCTGGAAAAACTGCAACAAAAACGCAATGCCATACCTCAAAATTTTACTGAGCGGAATATCAACAGTTACCTTCCGGCTGTATTGAAAGAATACAAAAGCGGGTGGATAATTGAGTATTAGTTTTTTGCAAGCGTTGCCGCTGCTGGTGCAGGAGTTGGCGCTGCCGTTTTTCCGGTAGCCACGCCCTACGAATTGAACACATTGGAAACTTCATGAAGTCCTGTGAAGATGCCTTTTTGCATACAAAAAATACAAATATTGGTTTACAGCATATTTTTGAGATGTTTTTTAGCGTTTCCGTATCGGGGATGATGGAAATGGCATCAATTGGGTTTTATCGTTTCTATGATGGAATATGCTTCATCGAATCCGCTTTTTACAACCATGGCGTTTTCAATGCCATCGTAATAGCCCCATAAATGAAGAATTTTATAACTGCTATTCAAATGGTCAAGCAATTTTTTATCCAATTTACCAAGGTTTTTCTGATAGTATTCAATAGACCTTCTGACTTTGGGCTGGGAAACTCCTTTTAATTGAAAATAGCCGTCAAGTGCAACCAATATCCCGTTATAGGCTATTCCGCAAGCCGTTTTTACGTATTTTGCATCCCGATAAAGATTATCTTCTTTTTTGGCATTTTTCAATGTTTCCTTTGCATTGTCCATATACCGAATTGCTTCATTGTAATACTTTAATTTTACCTGATTTTGTTCTTGTAATGACATATCCGTAACTGTTTTGGGTTTACAAATCACGCTACAAATATAGTGCCTTTTTGCATACAAAAAATACAAATATGAAAAAAATGTAAACATATTGGTTTACAGTTAATTATTTCACGCCAAAATATTCACATAGCCACTGTTGAACCGGTGTTTGCAGTATGCGGCTTGTTTTCTCGAGAATTACACATTTTTATTTTGAAGGGCAAATAATTACTGAATTTTTGCAGAGTCAGGGCTTGAACCCCATAGCACCATAAACTTTGCCTTCGAGCACTGCCGGCACGATAAACAAATTGTTGCGCGAATCATAAATAAATTCGGCAGGTCCACCCATTTTTTCGGTGAATTTCATTTCGCCGTTTTCGCCGGTGTCCAAACGATGCCAGCGGATAACGCCGCGTTTGTTCTTCACATCCACCCAGTCGCCGAAATAGAGTTTGTTACCTGCCAGCGCCAATCCCCGAAGGTAGCCCTCGCAACCTTCAATTTGCTTGTAACTTGGTTTTTTCATGTCGATGACGCTGATTTTCCCGTTGGGCAGGCTGTCTGTGCCCCAACTGCTGACATACATTTTCTCTTTCTCAATCAACAGGCTGTTGGGCGCTGTGGATTCCGTCCATAACCGGTATTTTTTGCCGCTAAGGTCCACTTGAAAGATGGCGTTGATATCTGTTGCCGACACATACAGCGTGTTATTGTCTGTAAAGGCAATGCCGGAGAGTTGTTGGGTCTTTTCTGCGGCGAAACTCAAATCCAGCACCTTCTTTTTGTTTTGCAAATCGAAGCCCAGCAGCCTGTCCACGTCGCAAATGTAGAGTATTCCTTGCGAAGCCGCTATTCCATGAGGACTGTCCAAGCCTGCAATGTATTTCATCGTCACCTCTTCCTGACTGCCATCGCTTTTGACGCGGGAAATGTAGCCGTCGCCATCTTTTCCGGTCAATCCGGCGCCCGCATTGGACAGATAATAATAACCGCCGTACTGCACCACGCACACAGGCGATTCAAAGCCCCGAAAGCTGTACAAATCCTGCGCAAAAATGTTGAATGCCGGAGCAAACAAACAAATAGCAATGATAAAGAAACGATTTCTATGCATAATTTAACTTTTTTAACTCACCAGCAAATTTCGTTCCATTTTTTCAATTACCTTTGTGCCGTATGTTTATGTCAAATTTTATTTTTTTTATGATGAACAGATTTTTTTTATTGATTATTTGCGTTTTATGTTCTGTGGCTGCATCCGCGCAGGATATACCACTGCCTGAACCGATCCGCACAGGCGGAATGCCGTTGATGGATGCTTTGAGTAACCGACAGACTGTCAGGGCTTATTCGGACAAAGCGATAGAGCCTCAGACGCTGGCTAACTTGCTGTGGGCGGCTTACGGCTTCAACCGCGAGAACAAACGGGTGGTGCCCTCATCGCAAGACAGGCAGGAGATTGATTTGTACGTCGTTGTGAAGGAAGGTATCTATCTGTACGATGCCAAAGTCAATAAATTACTGCTTCGCGTGAAAGGCGACCACCGAAAAGACACAGGCAGTCAGGATTTTGTTGCCGGTGCACCGTTGAACTTCTTGTTTGTAGCCAATTTAGACAAAGCTTCAAATCGCGATGCCGCGTGCACGGATTGCGGATTCATTTCGCAAAACATTTATCTTTTCTGCGCTTCCGAAAAGATGGCAAGCGTGGTACGAGGCAGCGTCAACAAAGCCAATATGCACAAAATCCTTCAATTGACTGCCAAACAGGAAGTGTTGCTGGCACAAACAGTCGGATTTCCAAAATAAACAAGCGTAGAGATGAGAAACGCCGTTATCTACGGTATTTTGCTGCTGTTGTTGATTGCCGGGTTCCTTTTGGTGCTGTTTTCAGGCAATATAGCCATCCCTTTCAAGGATATGGTCAGCATTTTGTTGACCGGCGATGGTTTGACCGACGAATGGATTACCATTGTCCGCGAGTTTCGTTTGCCCAAGGCTGCCACTGCCGTTTTGGCAGGTGCGGCGTTGAGCGTTAGCGGCTTGCAGATGCAAACAGTCTTTCGCAACCCTTTGGCAGGTCCTTATGTGTTGGGCATCAGCGCAGGAGCAACGCTCGGTGTGGCTTTGGTGATGATGGGCATCTCTGCGGTCGGTATGTCGGGCATGATGAGCAACTGGGCAATCGTTTTTGCCTCGTTTTTAGGCGCTGCCGCAGTGTTGATGCTGATATTTGCCGTGTCCCTGCGCATCAAAGACGTGATGACCATCCTGATTCTCGGCATCATGTTTGGAAGCATCACCTCGTCCTTCATCAATGTGCTGCAATATTTCAGCAACGAAAGCCTGCTGAAATCCTTTACCGTGTGGACAATGGGTAGCCTTCATTCGGTCACGTCATCGCAGCTGAGAGTGCTGATTCCGTGCATCACTGTCGGTTTGGCAGTGTCGCTGCTGAGCGTCAAAAACCTCAATGCGCTGCTGTTGGGCGAAAACTACGCCCGCAGTTTGGGAGTGAATATCATCACTGCACGTTTGACCCTATTTTTCAGCACCGGCATCCTGGCGGGGAGTGTCACCGCCTTTTGCGGTCCCATCGGATTCATTGGTATTGCGGTGCCCCACATTTGCCGAATGCTCTTCCACACTGCCGACCAGCGTATTCTGTTTTTTGCCTGCATCATCACAGGCGCCATTGTCATGCTTGCCTGCGACCTGATTTCGATGCTTCCGGGCAATGGGATAGTGCTTCCGGTCAATTCGGTAACCGCTTTCATCGGCATCCCCGTCATTATCTGGATTATTGTCAGCAACCAGCGCATGTCTTCGCTAATGTAGTTTTTTGTACATTTTTTGCGGAATGATGCGTATCTTTGCGGCTCATTTTGAAAGGATGGATTACGAAGCATATATGCACCGCTGTTTGGAACTTGCGCGGTTGGGAACCGGATATACCGCTCCTAACCCGATGGTGGGCTGTGTCATTGTGCATGAAGGGCGTATTATCGGGGAAGGATGGCACAGACAATACGGAGAGCCTCATGCAGAGATGAATGCCATCCGTTCCGTGCAGCAAAAGCACCTATTACCATCCTCCACCTTGTTTGTAAACCTTGAACCCTGCGCTCATGTTGGGAAAACGCCGCCCTGCGCCGACAAAATCATTGCAGAACGCATCCCACAGGTGGTGACAGGCAGCGTTGACCCCAACCCATTAGTGGCAGGCAAAGGCGTTGAACGATTGCGCAATGCCGGATGCCACGTCACTACCGGAGTATTGGAGGAAGAGTGCAGCCGTTTGAATGTTAGATTTATGACTTTTCATAAGCAACGCCGTCCTTATGTGTTGCTCAAATGGGCGCAGACAGCCGACGGATTCATAGATGTCATTCGGAGCAATACGTTTTCTGCGCGTCCCACATGGATTACAGGCGAGTATGAGCGGACACTGGTGCACAAGTGGCGTTCGGAAGAAAGCGCCATCCTGGTGGGCACAAATACGGCGCTGATGGACAATCCGATGCTCAATCTTCGCCAATGGACGGGAAAACAGCCTTTGCGCATCGTCATAGACCGCACACAGCGGTTACCTGCGTCCCTGCACCTCTTCGACGGCAGCCAATCTACCTTGGTTTTCACCGAAAAATCTGTAAATCCTCTGTCTGATGTGGATTATGCCGTTGTGCCATTTGACAATCGGCTACCGTTCCACATTCTCGACGAACTGTACAGTCGCAACATCGCATCGGTGCTGATTGAAGGCGGCGCTCAACTGTTGCAAACTTTCATTCATGCCGGTTTGTGGGATGAAGCACGTATTTTTACCAGCAAAATGTGCTTTGGCAACGGCATTCCAGCACCTGAAATCAACGGAAAATTTTGTGATGAATATAAAATGCACGACAGCGAATTGCGAATATTTGAAAATAAAATTACCTTTGCACCGACAAATAAATGAACATGATAGCTATTGAATTGTATTTGGCAGTGAGTCTGCTGATGTTTTTTATCGGCATCTACGGGTTTATCGCGCGGAAAAACCTGATAGCCATACTGATTTCGATTGAGTTGATGCTCAACGCAGCGGAAATCAATTTCAGCGTGTTCAACCGTTACCTGTATCCGCAGGGAATGGAAGGAATGTTCTTCACTCTGTTCGGCATTGCCATTACAGCCGCCGAAACTGCAGTGGCTATCGCCATCATCATCAACATTTACCGCAATCTTCACAATGTTGACGTTCGCCATATTGACAGCATGAAGGGCTAATTCATAATATTGCTTATTCATTGAATACAAAAATATTACATATTAAAATTATCCATTGGATAACAGAAAACATACCACAGCAACGGCTCATTATTTTATTGAGTGCTCTGATAGGCGTTGTGACGGGGTTAGCGGCGGTATTGCTGAAAAATACTGTTCATCACCTGACTAATTTCTTCACGGGTACCATTTACCAACATTCGGCGTTTTGGCTGTATTTCGCGCTTCCCTTTGTCGGCGTACTGATTACGGTGCTGTTTGTAAAGATTTTTGTGAAAGAGGACATTGTGCACGGCATCTCGCGAATTTTGTTTGCCATATCGAAAAAAAACAGCCATCTGAAATCGCATAATATGTATTCGTCCATCGTCGGTTCATCGCTCACGGTGGGCTTTGGTGGTTCGGTGGGCTTGGAATCGCCCATTGTGCTAACCGGTTCTGCCATCGGCTCTAACATAGGGCAGTGGTTTCGCATGAACTACAAGCTCACCACCCTGCTGATAGGCTGCGGTGCGGCTGCGGCTATCGGCGGAATCTTCTCGGCGCCGGTGGCGGCGGTTGTCTTCGCTCTCGAAGTGCTGATGCTTGACCTGACCACTATGTCCATCATTCCCCTGCTCATTTCGGCAGTCACCGCCACAGCAGTGTCATATATGCTGATGGGCAATGGCGCGGTCTTTTCCTTCACCGTGATGGATCCGCTTGTCCTGAAAAATATGCCTTACTACATTGTGCTGGGCTTTTTCACCGGTTTCATATCTATCTACTTCACACGCATCACCAAATATATTGAACATCTGATGGATAGGACAGGCAAAATCTATTTCAGGTGGGACAAAACCCGCAAATGCTTTGTACGTGAAGCAATAACAGGTAAAAAAAGCCTGATTTTCCAACGATTGGTGATTGGCAGTTTGATAGTAGGATTGCTGGTTTTCATTTGTCCGCCACTGTTCGGCGAGGGTTATGTCGCTTTGCAGATGATGCTGAGCGGACATTCCGCCGATTTGCTCAACGGCAGCATCTTCTCTGCGGTCAAGGACGATGAAACCTGGCTGCTGGTGTTTCTCTCACTGGTGTTGCTGCTGAAAGTCATTGCGATGGCTGTCACCACCGGAAGCGGCGGCGTGGGCGGCATTTTCGCTCCTACCTTGTTCATGGGCGGCGTGTCGGGCTTCATTTTGGCTAATGTCATCAACAAAATTCCCCTATTTTGGGTGAGTGATAAAAATTTCGTTCTGGCGGGAATGGCAGGTCTGATGGCAGGGGTGATGCACGCACCGCTCACAGCGATTTTCCTGATTACGGAAATAACGGGAGGGCACGCACTTTTTCTGCCGTTGAGCCTCACAGCGGCGTTTTCATTTGTAGTGGCACAGTACATTGAGCCACATTCCATCTACACCAGCCGTTTGGCGAAACGCGGCGAACTCATCACCCACGACAAGGACAAGGCAATTCTCACCTTGCTGAAAACCAATAAACTCATAGAAAAGGACTTTCTCACCGTCCATCCATACGACACGCTGGGCGATGTGGTAAAGTGCATTTCGCAATCTCCGCGAAATATCTTTCCTGTTGTCAACGACCACTCGAAATTTATCGGCGTAGTGCTGTTGGACAATATCCGCGACATTATTTTCGACCCCGAACAGTACGAAATTACGCCGGTGTCGGAACTTCTCACGCCCGCGCCCGCGCTCATCGAAGTCAACGACACGATGGAAACAGTGATGGGCAAGTTTGAAAAATCGGGCGCTTGGAATTTGCCCGTAGTGGAAAACGGACTGTACATAGGATTCCTCTCAAAATCAAAGATTTTTTCGTCCTACCGCACGATGTTACAGCAAAATTACGGCGAATAGGGCAGAGAAACGGGTGAACGGCGTAATATGCCGAAAAAATGGAAATGATTAATTAATCATTTTCAACATAGTTTCGTACATCGCGGCTTTGCGTTCCAACGGCAGCGGATAGGCACGTGAAGTGGAAGGCATACGAAACAGTCGCATTGACTGTTTTTCAACCGTAAATTCTGTGCTTTTGCCCACAAGCGGCTCTTCAACTTGCAGTTGTGAGCGTAGCGTGTCCATCGCTTTTTGCCCTGTAACGGCAATTGCCTTGCATTTATGAAGTTGTTGCAATAAAGCACAAATATCGGTTGCCTCCACAATTTCGAGAAACTGGTCGGCGGCATTGTCTTTCAAACGGCGCACCACGGTAGCCGTATCAAACAATGCAATTCCCTTTGCGGTCAGAAAATCAATAATTTGCTCTTTGCGAAAAGTCTTGTGCGCGGTATCAACAAAATAATTTTTATCGCCAAAAAATATCAAACCCATCACGCGCCACATATCGTTATTGAGATTCGGGTAGTAAAATTCCATTGACCAACGCTTTTGCGGCGGCGGAAAACTGCCCAACATCAATAACTTTGCGTCCTTGGGGAGGAAGGGCGGCAAGGGGTGGCGTTCTATGGCTTGGGATTGGGGCATTACTTTTTGTTTATCGTTTTTAATGAATTAAGAGCCATAATCGTTTCTTTGCCAATCATTTTTTTCAATTGATTAAAAGTTTCCGCATCATTGAAAACAAAGAAATAGCCTTTTGCCCTCTTTCAGATGATTTATATAAATTCCAAATGTTTTTATTCATCATGATTTAAGCATTATCTTTTTACAATATTTCTCATTAATTCCTCCGCCTTCGTTTCCATTTTCGTAAACGCAAAAAGTTTTTTACCCAAATCTTTCAGCGAAGCACCAATGTGATATATATCATTATCTATCAACAAAAAGCGATCATGAATATTTACTTTTTCTGTTATCGTTATTGGCGGATATTGTGCATTGTGCTTGGTCAAATCAAGTTGCAGCTGTGCGGAAATTTTCACTGTATAGATGGTTGCAGTCACTCCTGCATTACGTTTGGTTAGCATGACTAAAACACTATCGTCCACATAATTGTCAATCAGAACAATTGTCTTCGCAGCCGTTTTTATCAAATCCGAAATAAATTTGTAGGCATCAAATATCTGCCCATCGTAAAAAACTCCCTCTATCGGCGGCAATGCCGTGTTAACGAAAAAATCAATTTTCTTTTGGTGTTCCAATAATTTTTGTTCGTGCTGAAATAATTTATTGTCGATATACTCAAAACGCTGATTCATAGCATAACCGCGTAGCAGATATTCCTTTAAAACACGGTTTGCCCATTGTCTGAACATAGTTGCATTGATAGAATTTACGCGATAGCCAACTGAAAGTATCGCATCTAAGTTGTAAATTTTCACTTGCTGAATTTGCGTTTTCCCAGCAATGGCTCCGTGAGTAGTGGTATGTTCCAAAATGGAACTAACCTCTTTTTCTTCTAATTCGCCGGATTTGAAAATATTTCCTAAATGCTTGGTAATGGCTGGGCGTTGTGTTCCAAAAAGCAAAGCAATTTGTGCTTGTGTCAGCCAAACCGTTTCGTTTTCAAGCCTGACTTCCAAGTGTACGGAATGATCGGGCTGGTAAAGGACTATTTCATTCCTTATATTCATGTCCGTTACGGTTTATACACCCAGTTTTTAGCGTGTCCCAGCGGCGGCTCGCCTTTTTCTGTCGGCAGAAATTTATCCACTTCGGGCAGGCGGACGGGCAGGTCGGCTTCGTCCACTGTGTAGGGCATTCCGTCCTTATAATAAATCGGGAACGGCTCGCCCCAATAGCGTTGGCGGCTGAAAATGGCGTCGCGCAGGCGGTAATTCACTTTCACGCGCCCGATGCCTTCCTTTTTGATGTATTGCTTGGCTTTCGCGATGGCTTCCTTAACGGTCAGTCCGTTGAGAAAGCCCGAATTGACCATGATGCCTTCTTTGGCGTCGAAACTTTCTTCGGACACGTCCGCGCCTTCAATCAGCGGGATAATCGGCAGGTTGAAATGTTTGGCAAAAGCGTAGTCGCGGCTGTCGTGTGCCGGTACAGCCATAATGGCACCGGTGCCGTAGCCTGCCAGCACATAGTCGGAAATCCAGATGGGTATTTCTGCCCCGTTGAACGGATTGATGGCGTATGATCCGGTGAAAACACCCGTTACACGACGGTCGGCAATGCGTTCTCGTTCGGTGCGCCGCTTGACGGAATCAAGGTAGGCATTCACATCGGCTTGTTGCGCTGGGGTGACTACCTGCGCCACGTAATCGCTTTCGGGTGCAAGCACCATAAAGGTTACGCCGTAAATAGTGTCGGCACGGGTGGTAAAGACTGTCAATTGAGGAATTGAGGAATTGAGGAATTCATTTCTACATTTCTTCATTTCTTCATTTTTTATTTTAAAATTAAGTTCTGCACCTTCACTCCGTCCAATCCAGTTTCTCTGCGTTTCTTTCAGCGATTCCGTCCATTCAATGGTGTCCAACCCGTTGAGCAGGCGTTGCGCATAGGCGGAAACCCGCAGACACCACTGCCGCATCAGTTTTTGCTCCACCGGGTGCCCGCCGCGTACAGATACGCCTTCGCTTACCTCGTCGTTGGCTAAGACCGTTCCCAACGCGGGACACCAGTTTACCATCGTGTCGGCAAGGTAGGCAATACGGTAATTCATCAGTGTTTCCTGCTGTTCTTTTTCGGATTTGGCGTTCCATTCTTCGGCAGTGAACGTCAGTTCTTCCGAAAGGGCGACATTCAGGTCTTTCGTGCCTTGTTTGCCGAATATTTCCGTCAGTTCGGTTATTGGGCGTGCCTGTTGCGCTTCGTAGCAATAGTAAGAATGGAACATTTGCACAAACGCCCATTGCGTCCATTTGTAATATTCCGGCTCGCAGGTGCGGATTTCGCGGCTCCAATCGAACGACAGCCCTATTTTGTCCAGCTGTTTGCGGTAACGGTTGATATTCTGCTCAGTGGTGACGGCGGGATGCTGACCTGTCTGTATCGCATACTGCTCTGCCGGCAGTCCGTAGGCATCGTAACCCATCGGATGCAGCACATTAAAGCCCTGATGACGTTTGAAACGGCTGTAAATGTCGCTGGCAATGTATCCTAACGGATGTCCAACGTGCAAACCCGCACCGGACGGATAGGGAAACATATCCAATACGTAATATTTCGGCTTGGTGTGGTCTTCCGTTGCATGGTAAGTCTTGTTATCCGCCCAATATTGTTGCCATTTGCGGTCAATCTCGTTCAAATTATATTCCATCGTTCAAATTTTAAAGGCGCAAAATTAGATGGAAATCCTCAAATTTCCAAGCGTATATTTTTTATAACACTTCCGGTATATATGTTATGATGTAATTTTTGTCACGTACTAAGAAAATTTAATATTGACTATTTAACCTCAATTTTTCATTTTTGGTACATTGTTTGTTATGATTTTTTTAAAATAGTTGAATGAAATTTTTTTGTGCCTTTTTGTCCGGGTGTTTACTGTGTCTTTCTGTTGTGTCCGTTTCTTGTGGCGGCAACCAACAGAGAGTGGCGACAGCATTGGATACATCCAGTGCCGACTCAGTTGTGCAGTTGGATTATGCACACGGCTTTACCATCCGGCAATCAGGCGGGACAACGTTTGTATCCGTTCTCAATCCTTGGCAGGGAGCGCACGACAAGGAATTTTGCTATGCCCTTTGTCCCAAAGATGCGCCATTGCCGGAAGGATTATCAGGATACACGGTTATTCGCACGCCGGTAGAGCGAGTGATTTGTTTGTCCACCACACATGTAGCCATGTTGAAGGCTCTCGGCAGGACATCGAGTATCAAAGCCTTGTCAGGCTCGGCATTTGTGTACGATGCCGACATTCAAAAAGCAGTGGCTGACAAGATGATTCCCGATGTGGGCTACGATACGGCATTGGACTTTGAGAAAATCATCGCCCTGAAACCGGATGCTGTCTTTGCTTACGGAGTAGGGCAGGAAGTGCTGGGTTCGCTGACCAAACTGACCGACTTGGGCATCAAAGTCGTGCTCAACGCCGAATATCTCGAACAGACCGCTCTGGGAAAGGCGGAATGGCTCAAATTCATGGCAACTTTTTACCGTTGCGAAGCCGAGGCTGCCGTCCTGTTTGAGAATATAAAGCAAGAATACGAGTCTTTGAAATTGTTGGCTGCCAACGAAAAAAATAAGCCCAAAATCATGTGCGACTTGCCTTGGAAGGGCACGTGGTACATACCCGGTGGAAAAACCTCCATTGCCGAAATCATTGCCGATGCAGGCGGCGATTTTTTGTGGAAAGAGAATGATTCGCACGAAAGTTATCCGGTTGATATCGAAGCCATCATAGACAAAGGGGCTTTGGCGGATTTATGGATTCATACCGGTACCGCCCGCAGTCTGTACGAAATAAAATCGGTGGATGAACGGTTAGCACACGCCCGCCCGTGGAAAACAGGCAACGTGTTCAATAATTACGCGCGAACAAGCGCAGGAGGAGGCAATGATTTTTTCGAGTCGGGCGTGATTCAGCCGCAGGTGGTGCTGAAAGACCTGATTAAGATATTTCACCCCGATTTATTACCCAATCATTCATTATATTATTATGTCAAATTAAATTAAAATCTAAAATAATAAGTCATGACAAAAATAGATGTGCTTTTAGACTCAAAAAACAAAGAATTTGTGCGGTTGTGTCGCAAATATTGCGAATATCTGGAACGTTTGCCGGATCAGGAAATCCTGAAATTCTGGGAGGTTCAGTTGGAAATGCTGTCCGCCATTTACAAGGGCGTGCTGGAATTGCCCACAATAGAAGCCCGTTATTCCTACGAGGCGGATAAGTTTGTCACCGAAAAGGCATATAACAAGGTGCTGAAAGGCTTAGCGGGATTGATTGGCGAGTTGGATGCCTTCCCCGATATTTCCGATCTGAGTTATCCGGACAGCGCAAAAATGGTCTCAGTAAACCTTTCGGAACTGTTGACCGATATTTATCAGGAGTTGAAAGATTTTGTACTGCTGTATGAAACCGAAACGCTTGAAAATATGAATGATGCCTTGATTGAATGTGCCAATACTTTCGGAGAGTATTGGGGCGTGAAAATGCTTACATCGCTTCGTATTATCCATGTGAACCTGTATCAGCAGCGGTATGCCGAAAACAAGCAAAATCTGGATTTGGACATAGATATTGAAGAAGTGATTGGTGATTATACCGGCGATGAAGAAGCATAACCCCAACCACGCCTTCTGATGTTTGAACCGTCCATTTCGCACGATGATTTGCAGTTATTGCCCTTAGTCCGCTTTACGGGCAGGATTCATCTTGCCGAAGACGCAGCACGGACAGACGAACTGGTAAAACGTTTGGAGAAGTCGCCAGTGTTGGGGTTTGATACCGAGACCCGTCCCTCGTTTACGAAGGGGCGGGTGAACAAGGTGGCATTGTTGCAACTGTCCACTCGACACCACGCTTATCTGTTCCGGCTGTGCAAAATGAATATGCCACCAAGCCTTCTTGCATTGTTTTCCAACCCCAATATCCTGAAAATAGGCGTTGCCATCAAGAATGATATGGATACTTTGCGCCGCAAAGCCAAGATACAGCCACAAGGGTTCATTGATTTGCAGAGTATGATGAAAAAATTCGATATCACAGACATGGGACTGGCAAAAATGGCAGGCATTATTCTCGGATTTCGGATTTCCAAGTCCCAGCAGTTGTCGAATTGGGAAAATCAGGAACTCACCGAAGCCCAAAAACGCTATGCCGCCACGGATGCCTGGGCTTGTCACGAAATTTACCGAAAACTGACCGCCATTCCGAAAGTATGACGCGAAAACAACTTTTCACGCAAGTAACAGCATGGTTTCAGGACAATATGCCGGTTGCCCAAACGGAACTGCATTACCGGAATCCGTTTGAACTGTTGGTTGCCGTGATTCTCTCGGCGCAGTGTACCGATAAACGGGTGAATATGATTACACCGCCACTGTTTGAACGCTATCCCGCACCCGAATTGCTGGCAGAAGCGACACCCGACGAGGTGTTTGCCATGATCAAAAGTTGTTCGTATCCCAATAATAAATCGAAGCATTTGGTTGGAATGGCGCGTGTGCTGGTGGATAAGTTCAACGGGCAGGTGCCGGAAAAGATGGATGAACTGATACAGTTGCCCGGCGTAGGGCGCAAGACAGCCAATGTGATTGTGTCTGTAGTCTTCAATCAGCCTGCATTAGCGGTTGATACGCACGTGTTTCGCGTGTCGCAACGCATCGGACTGACCGCAAACGCCAAAACTCCTGCTGACACAGAAAAGCAACTGTGCAAATATTTTCCGCGTCATCTGTGGGGAACAGCGCATCACTGGCTCATACTTCACGGACGTTATGTGTGTACAGCGCGTAAGCCCAAATGTCAAAATTGCGGATTGTCTGATTTCTGCCTTTTTAAGAGGTTTAAAGTTTAAGGTTTAAGGTTGTGTCCTCTCATACTATACGTTGACAGGAAAAATGTTGACAACTATTTTAAAAATAGCACAACAATGGATAAAATAATTCGTATATTTAGTGATGAATTTAAGAAAGAAAAAGTGATGGAGATAGAGCAGGGGCAACAGAGTATAGCGCAGATTTCCAGTATGTATGCTGTAAGTCGTAAATCTGTATACCAATGGCTTTATCG
>JAITTD010000235.1 GCA_031287245.1 Bacteroidales bacterium | reverse complement strand
CCGAGTTAAGATGAATCAGTTTGTATTGCGGATTTTCTCTCTTAAAACAGTTGATTTGCGCAATCAACTGTTTTTTTGACAATCGGGGAAATTCATAAAATTGCGTAAAGAAATTATTTCCGCAAGAACAGAGCAACAGCATGATTGCCGGAATCACAAAACAAATAGATCTTCTTCCTTTTTCTTTCCGAATTTGCATATACTTTCCAATGACATTACTTATTTCCCCCAACTGATCCTCGCCGAGCAAATCGCTTTTTCGGCGTTTCGGATTTCCATTTCAAACACGTCCGGTGCTTCTGTTTTTTGCACGATGTCCAATTTGTCGCCATAGCGCCCTTCTGCCATGAAACAAATCTCGAGGCGGCGTATATCCTGCTTTTGGTACAGTTCTATCGGAAAAGTGTCCGTCAAATGCTCGATGTACTTCATGCTGTTCAGGTGGCGGTTGATGTCAAGGTCGCTGTAACGTACCACAAATGATTCCGCCGTTGAATCCTCTTTGATGGGCGGTATCTTGTGTACGTTATCAATGGCGGATGGTTCCTCGCAGATAAACCTTCTGAAACCGTTCATATCCGTGAGGTTTGTCGGTTTGCGAGTATCCACGTCAATGGCAGCCCACAGCGAACGGGCATCGCCTATGTGGCGACCGGCGCTGTCGCTCAGTGCAAAGCAACGTTCGGTGAACAGTTTGTTGATTTCAGGCACCCATGTGCGAACATTGATTTGCGTATCGTTGACCGGATAAGTCTTCATCTCGATGGCAAGACGCGACAACACCCATGCACGCCGGTTTTCAGCCATCACTGTGTATCCGAAACCGCGTTCTTCCGCGTGACGGGTGGCAGCCTGCATCAGGAAACCGCCTATTTCATGGAGGGTGGGCTTTCCGCGAAAGTCGTTCGTGTAGGCTTCCACGGGAAAAGTGTATAATCCGATGATTGGCTGCATTTTATTCCTTTTCGTATTTTTTTTCTTTTTTCTTGCGTCGTTCGTCAATTTCCGACAGCATATCGCTCAGCCGTTCAGTTTTCGACCGCGTGATAGCGATTCGTCCCGAACGGATAAATTGCGTCACTTTGATTTTTTCACTCAACTCGTTGAACAGCGCCTGTGTTTCAGCATAATGTCCTGTTTTTTCAATCACCACAATGTCTTTCGTCACTTCAAGAATGATGGCATTGTGCTTGCGAATCAGCGCTTCCACCGACCCCTGTTCAAGAAATTCGGGCGTGGACAACTTGTACATGGCGATTTCCTGATGTATCAGTTCTTCATCGGTGTTATAGTAGGATTTTAGCACGTCCACTCGCTTGTCGATGCTTAACACCACCTTTTCGATGGACGCCTTGTCGGAAAGGGCTGTGATGGTGAACTTGTGGATGCCTTCAATAGCCGAAGGCGACACGGAGAGCGTTTCGATGTTCAACTGCCTGCGTGTGAACACGGCTGTCACCTGATTGAGCAAGCCGACCGTATTTTCCGAAAAAATGGTGACGGTGTATAATCTTTTGTTTTCCATTGGAAATGCTTCAATATTTTTCACAAATGTACAAAAATTTGCCGAACAGCAAATGTGCAGCATGAAAAAAATGAAAAAATATTTTTTTTTTGAAAATATTCTTATCTTTGCATAGTAGAGTTTAACAAAATCGAAAGTGTAAATGTTTAATAATCATGCAATTAGTCACACCTGATATTGGTTTATTGTTTTGGATGTTGGTTTCGTTCCTCATCGTGCTGTTTTTGTTGAAAAAATTTGCATGGAAACCTGTATTGAGAATGCTTCACCAACGTGAAGAATCCATAGAGCAAGCGTTGAAAGCAGCAGACCGTGCCCGCGACGATATGCACAAGATGCGTGACGACAACGAGAAAATTTTGGCAGAAGCCCGTTTGGAACGCGAGCGCATTTATCGCGAAGCGCAGGAAATGAAAGAACAAATTGTTTCCAACGCCCGCGAGCAGGCTAAGAAAGAGCAAAGCCGCATCGTGGATGAAACCAAGACCTTGATTCAGACGGAAAAGAATGCTGCCATCAAAGAGATACGCAGCGTGACAGCCGAACTTGCTGTGCAGGTTGCCGAAAAACTTCTTCGTCAGGAATTGAGCAAAGATTTGAAACAAAAAGATTTGGTAGATAAATTGACCAAAGATTTGGTATTGAATTGACACATAAGCAATGAACACCAGCATTATATCAACACGTTACGCCAAAGCACTGATTTTAACAGGCATCGAGCAAAACTGCATCGAGCCGCTGAACGACGACATAACGCTTTTGCGCCGAACGCTGAAAGAAAACCCAATGTTTGGGCAGATATTGAGTAATCCTGTCATCAAACCGGTGCAAAAACACAAGGTGATGGACGAGCTGCTCACCCAAAAGGTACACCCGATAACGCTCAGTTTCCTGCACGTTTTGATCCGAAAAAAACGCGATTTCTTGCTGGATGACATTGCGCGGCGATTTACCGAGTTGTACGAGGTACACAAAGGCATCAAACACGCCCACATCACCTCATCCACCGAAATGGACACACAGGCGAACGACAATTTGCAAAAAAAACTGAACGAGTTGTATCATGCGGATGTTCAACTCACGTCTGATGTCAATGCCGCGTTGATTGGCGGTTTCATCCTTCGCGTGGACGACCGGCGATATGACGCAAGTTTGGCTTCGGGATTGAAGCGAATGAAAAATGAGTTAATAAAAAATGAAAAATGAAAACACCTGATTTTCAACATGCAGGAAAAATATTTTCACATAATTATATTTTTTTTACTAAAAAATGAATCCTATATCAAAAAATGGTTGTATATTTAAACCATTATTTTTAAGTCATAACTAAACCCTAAAATCATGCAATACATTACATTTAACGAACTTAGAAAAATCAAAGATGCCTTACCCGGCGGCAGTATGAAAGTAATAGCCGAGAAGTTGAGCATTAGTGAAGACACTGTAAGAAATTATTTCGGAGGTTCGCATTACGGATCGGGCACCAGTGTCGGATTACACGTGGAACAAGGACCGGACGGCGGTATTGTCACCTTGGACGACACTACCATCCTCGACTTGGCGAAAAACCTTCTCGCAGAGAGTGCTTAGGTCTGTTTCCCGTCGATTTTTGCTGATCATCCTGACAGGGCTGCCTTTTGCCCTGTCAGCGCAGTATGAGCCGCCGGGAGGCATTTATCCCGACGCCGTTTTTGATGAAAAGATCAAAACAGCCCGCTTACATAAGGAGGGATGGGAAATTTCCTACCCCATTGCCAACCTTGCCGATACAGAGCCTTTGATGCTCAGTTTCGATGAAATTGGCACATCCATGAAAAACTATGCCTACTCGATTGTCCACTGTGATGCGGGTTGGAAGCAGTCACGGGTGTCAGAAGCCGAGTATATGGATGGTTTCACGATCAGTTATGTGCGTGAGTACAGTTTTTCGTTCAATACGCTGATACCTTACGTGCATTACCGGATTTCACTGCCCAACGATGATGTGTCGCTGAAATTGTCAGGCAACTACGCTATTCTTGTTTTTGAAGACGGCGAAGAAGCGCGACCTGTATTGTGCAAACGTTTCAGTATCAGCGAATCTATCGCCAACATACAAGCCGCCGCCATCCAGCCCCGCCAGACCGCCTATCAGAACGAATGGCAACAGTTGGAATTTGTGGTGCGGACAGCCAATCTGCCAATTGAAAATGCCCATCAGGACGTGAAAATAGTGATCCTGAAAAACGGAATTTGGCAATACGCGCTCACAGGCATCAAACCATTGTTTGTACGTCAGAATGAACTGGATTACAGGCAGGAAAAGGCCGGTCTGTTTCTTGCAGGCAACGAATACCGCCCGTTAGACCTGAAAAGCATCCGCTATACCTCAACGCCTATGGAAAAAATAGATTTTGAACAGTCCACCTACCATTTTTACCTGAAACCGGACGAAGCACGCAAACGTTATCTCTTTCGCGAAGATTTTAACGGACGATATTCCGTTCAGTCCGAAAAAACGGATAAGCCTGATGTGGAGTGCGAATATGTGTATGCACACTTTGTTTTAAAAGCGTTGCAGCCTTTTCCCGACGGGCAGGTGTATGTTTTAGGCTCCTTTTGCAACTATGCCAGTACGCCTGAAAACCGCATGACCTACAACAGGGAGAAAGGAGAATATGAGGCTACCATCCTGCTCAAACAGGGATATTACAACTACCAGTATGCCTTTTTGCCCTTCAAAAAGCCGGTTTTAGACGAACAATTGATTGAAGGCAGTTTCAACGATACCGAAAACGATTATCTCATTTACGTGTATCACGGAGGACGATTGTCGCGCTACGACCGTCTGATAGGAATAACCATCGTTAATTCGCTGTACCGGAATTGAAGCGCTGGAATCTGCGCAATGACAAAAAGAATCTCTACTTTTGTCACTTACAAAAAATATTTATATTTTTGCAAAAAATATTTATCTATGAAGCAAAGATTAGCAATTTTCTTTTTAGCGCTGTGTATATCGGCAAATGCACAGCAAATGGATGAAATGTGGGGCGGACAGAGCAGCAAAAAAGGGGAAAACACCCGCGGACGCTTCTTTGAATGGGGCAATTATGCCATGTTCATCCATTGGGGCTTGTATTCAAACTTGGCTAACCAATGGGAAGGAAAAACCTATTACGGTATAGGCGAATGGATTATGAACAACAACATGGCGAATATCCCCGTTGACACCTACAAGGCGACGGCAAAAAACTTTAATCCGGTGGAGTTTGACGCCAAAAAAATTGCGCAATTGGCTAAGGACGCAGGTATGAAGTACATCATCATCACCAGCAAGCACCATGATGGCTTTGCGATGTATCATTCCGCCTGCAACCCGTTCAACATTGTGGATGCCACCCCTTTCGGGCGCGACCCGATGAAGGAACTGGCAGAAGCCTGTAAGGAACTCGGCTTGGGGTTCGGATTCTACTATTCGCACAATCAGGACTGGACGTATCCGGGCGGAACCAACGGTCCGAAAACCGATAAGGACGGCAACAGCAAAACCTTTGACGATTATTTCTTTGAAAAATGTTTGCCGCAGGTGGAAGAAATCACCAAAAACTATGGCGAAATAGAACTGATATGGTTCGACACACCCGGCGGAATACCTGAGAAATATGCCCGACAATTGGTGGATGTTGTGCACCACAATCAACCCAACGCCTTGGTATCCGGTCGCGTGGGGTTTGAAATGGGTGATTATCGTACTTTTGGAGATATGGAAGTCCCTTTGGAAAATGTGGATGGACTGTGGGAAGGCGTTGATGTGACCAACGATTCGTGGGGATATGCGTGGTATGACGAAAACTGGAAAAGCCCGAAACAGATTCTCACCTACCTCATTTCCACCATTGCCCGCGGAGGCACTTATATGCTGAATGTAGGTCCCGACGGCTTGGGGCGTGTTCCCGAACCGGCGCAGGATTTTCTGCGTGCTGCCGGACGCTGGATAGCCCGTTATCCGCAGGTTATCTATTCTGCCGAACCATCACCGTGGAAACACGCTCTGCCTTGGGGCGACGTGGTGGGCAACAACGGCAAACTGTATTTGGCGGTCTATCACTGGCCTGCCACAGGAAAATTGTATTTACCCGGTTTACAATCGGAGATATCCTCCGTTCAATTGCTTTCCGACACTAAAAAGCCTCAAAAACTGACTTTTTCCAAAGAGGGGACATGGACCGTGATACAAACCCCCTTTCAGGCGCCAGGCAGCCCCATCTCTGTGATCGAATTGACACCGAAAACAGCCGTTCATGTGAATCCGTTGCTGGCAGTTGATCCCGAATTTGGATTGGAAATGTCGGTGAAATTTTCAAAAACACTCCATTGTGAAACGAAGTACATCAAGTGGATGGAAAAATTTGGCGAGTGGAAGCATCTTCATCAGATTGTTGACTGGAAAGCCAACAGCAGCGCTACTTGGGAAAGTGACATTAAAACGCCGGGCAGATATCGGATTGAACTCACCGTGTCAGGTGCAGGACCCATCGTGTGGCGAGTGGAAACAGACGAAGGACACGCTATTCAGAACCGTCAAAACTCATCGTCCATCTATCACACCCAGCCCATAGGCTGGCTCAATTTTGACAAAGCAGGAAAACACAGCATCACTGTAAAAATGGGTGAAAAAGAAGTTCCGGAAAAAGCCGGTTTGTCAGCCATCAGGATCACACCGGTGGATTGAATTACAGGGTTTCGAGTTTCGAGTTTCGGGTTTCAGGTTGGCACCGACCCAATCCGTAATTTATATTGTGAAATTGTGAAACCTCTACGAGGTTTTGTAGGATGCCTGTATCCTATTTTCTATTGATATCCCTAACGGGGAATCGCTTGTCCGCAGGACACTCATATCAATAGAAATAAATCTCAATATCACCTCAATTCCCCCTCAATTCCCCGTTAGGGACACAAATTGATACATCTATTTATTGACAACCTTAGTTCGGAACTGCGACCGCTTAGTTCGGAACTACGAGTGCAGAGTTCGGAACTACGATTTGCTAACAAAAAACCGTTTTTATCGCTTTTTGACATCAGATTGTTTAATTTATTATCGAATAATCAAACTCACTGTTTTTTCCTCGTTGTTCGCGGGTAGTGTTTTTTCAACTCGCTGAACGCCATCACGATGTTTTTTGGTACACACGTTTGCGTAAAAAACTTAAATCCACCGATAAAAAAATAATTAACCTTATTTCCCGTTTTTTGATAAAAAAACATTACTTTTGCGAGATTTTGATTAAAAGTAAAAAGCAGATAATTTGATTATATGAACGGTTTATATCATTCAGAGTACGAACATGATTCCTGCGGTGTTGGTTTGCTGGCAAATATCAACGGCGACAAATCGCATGATATCATTGAAAAGGGATTGCAGGTGCTGGAACACATGGTACACCGCGGCGCCGAGAACGCAGACAACCAAACCGGCGACGGAGCAGGTATCATGATACAGATACCTCATGAGTTTACATTGTTGCAAGGCATTCCCGTTCCAAGCGTTGGAAAATACGGAACCGGCTTGGTGTTTTTGCCAAGAGACAGGAAAGAAGAAGAGATATGCCTGACCATCATTGGCAATACGCTTGAAAAAGACGGCTTGAAACTGTTGGCGGTGCGCGATGTGCCGGTCAATAGCGATATTCTTGGATCCATGTCACGCGAAAACGAACCGGTCACCAAACAGATTTTCGTTACAGGCGGGGAAAATCAGGAAGAATTGGAGGTGAAACTCTATGTTGCCCGCCGAAAGATAGAAAAGGAAGTGCTGCAATCGACCATCAGCCACAAAAAAAGTTTCTATGTGCTCAGTCTTTCCACCAAACGGCTGCTTTACAAGGGAATGCTCACATCCACGCAATTGCGTCACTATTTTCCCGATCTCACCAATCCCTATTTCACCAGCGGATTAGCCTTGGTACACGCGCGATTCAGCACCAATACTTTCCCCTCGTGGGATCTTGCTCAGCCATTCCGCTTTCTGGGGCACAACGGCGAAATAAACACCATACGCGGCAATCGTTACTGGATGGAAGCCCGCGAAGGCATCCTTCAATCAAATAAATTTGAAAAAATAGAAGATATTTTCCCCATTGTGCAGGATGGAATGAGCGACAGCGCCTCATTCGACAATGTGCTTGAATTTTTGGTCATGTCGGGCATGACACTGCCACATGCCTTTGCCATGATGGTGCCCGAAAGTTGGAACAACAAAAACCCCATCCCCGACGATTTGAAAGCCTTCTATGAATATCACAGTATTCTGATGGAACCATGGGACGGTCCTGCAGCCTTGCTTTTCACCGACGGGCGCTATGCCGGCGGGATGCTTGACAGAAACGGACTGCGTCCGGCACGCTATCTGATTACACACAACGGAATGATTGTCGTGGCATCGGAAGCAGGTGTCTTGCCCTTTGAAGCGGCAGAAGTGCGGGAACGGGGACGCTTGCAACCCGGTAAAATGCTGATGATTGATACCAAAGAAGGCAAAATGATCTACGATCCGGAACTGAAAAAGGAATTGGCGAGTGCACATCCTTACAGGGACTGGTTGTCGAAGAACCGTATCGTCCTTTCGGAAATATCATCGGGGCGAAGCGTGAAAAATAATGTGGAACAATATCCTCAAAAATTGCGTGCTTTCGGATATACATTGGAAGATATTGAAAAACTGATTGTTCCGATGGCAAATGACGGCAAGGAACCTATCGGTTCGATGGGCAACGATACGCCTCTGCCGCCTATGTCGAACAAACCGCAACGATTGTTTAACTATTTCCGGCAGTTGTTCGCACAGGTCACCAATCCGCCCATTGACCCTATTCGCGAGGAATTGGTCATGTCATTGTCCATATATATAGGTACAGAAGGAAACGACATACTGAACCCTTCGCCCAAAATTTGCAAAATGCTTAAACTGCCCAGTCCGGTGATCAACAACCGCGATATGGACATCTTGCGTAACCTCGATTATAAGGGTTTCCGCACACTGACCCTGCCGATGCTTTTCGATGCCGACAAAAAGGCTGCCGGGTTGGAACATGCGCTGACAAACCTCTGCAACACTGCGGAAAAAGCGGTGGACGATGGCGTCAATTATATTATTTTGAGTGATAAAAACGTCAACAGCAAACAGGTGGCTATCCCTTCGCTGCTGGCTATTTCCGCTGTTCATCATCATCTGATTGAGAAACGGAAAAGAATGCAGATTGCAATCATCGTGGAAAGCGCAGAACCGCGCGAAGTGATGCATTTCGCCCTTCTCTTTGGCTTTGGTGCAAGCGGAGTGAATCCTTATATGGCTTTTGCAGTATTGGACGATCTGGTGAAACGTCGTGAAATACAGTTGGATTACGCTACGGCTGAGAAAAATTACATCAAATCCATCAGTAAAGGGCTGTTCAAGGTGATTTCCAAAATGGGTATCTCTACATTGCGCAGTTATCGCGGTTCCCAAATATTTGAAACGGCAGGCATCAACCAAACGGTGCTCAACCGCTATTTTCGCGGTATGACCTCAAACTTTGGCGGTATTGACCTGAATGATATTGCCGATGACGCTCTAATCCATCATTATGAGGCATTTGATGAAGAAGACAATCTGGAATTGCTTAAAAATACGGGGATGTACGCTTATCGCAAGGACGGAGAATACCATGCATGGAATCCCGAAACCATTGCGAAATTGCAAATTGCCACTCGTTTGGGCGACTACGGGAAATTCAAAGAATATTCCGCTATTGTTGATGGCAAGACACAGCCGGTTTTCCTGCGCGATTTCTTCACTTTCAAGCGCAAACCCATTGACATTGACGAGGTAGAACCGGTGGAAGCCATTACCAAACGCTTTGTCACCGGCGCTATGTCCTTCGGTTCCATCAGTAAAGAAGCGCACGAGGCAATGGCTATCGCCATGAACACCATTCACGGGCGAAGCAACACAGGCGAAGGCGGTGAAGACCCAAAACGCTTCATCACCGGCGAGGACGGACTGAGCCGCCGCAGCGCTATCAAACAGATTGCCTCGGGACGTTTCGGCGTTACCACCGAATATTTGGTAAATGCGGATGAACTGCAAATCAAAATCGCACAAGGCGCAAAACCCGGCGAAGGCGGACAGTTGCCGGGCTTTAAAGTTGATAAGATTGTGGCTGCCACACGCCATTCTCTGCCGGGCATCACACTGATTTCGCCACCGCCGCACCACGATATTTATTCCATCGAAGACCTTGCTCAACTGATTTTCGACCTGAAAAACGTGAATCCCAAGGCTGTTATCAGCGTGAAATTAGTGTCGGAGAGCGGTGTAGGTACCATTGCCGCCGGTGTTGCCAAAGCCAAAGCCGACTTGATTGTGATTAGCGGCTCGGAAGGCGGAACAGGTGCCAGCCCTGTAAGTTCCATCCGCCACGCAGGTATGCCGGGTGAGGTAGGACTTGCGGAAACCCAACAAACGCTGGTGATGAACAACCTTCGTGGCGTGGTTCGCTTGCAAACAGACGGACAACTCAAAACCGGCAAGGATATTATCCTCTCAGCCCTGCTCGGCGCAGAAGAGTTTGGCTTTGCCACCAGTGCACTCATTGTGTTGGGTTGCGTGATGATGCGCAAATGCCACATGAACACCTGTCCGGTGGGCGTTGCTACCCAAGACGAAAGGCTGCGTCAACGTTTCAAGGGGAAACCTGATTATGTTGTCAATTTCATGACCTTCCTCGCGATGGAAGTGCGTGAACACCTTGCAGAGATGGGATTCCGAAGCATGGACGAGATCATAGGGCGCACCGATTTGGTCGAATTGCGCTCATTTGACAAATTTCCACGCAGCAAAAAGTTGAATTTCACTAATTTGCTCTACTTTCCCAAAACAAAGAACAGTCTGCGTCTCGCCAAAACGCAAGACCACAAGATTGACGACGTTCTCGACCACGAGTTGATACGCCGCGCACAGCCAGCTCTTGACAAATCATTGCCGGTGGAAATCAGCACCACCATTGCAAATACCGACCGTACTACCGGCGCTATGCTTTCAGGTAAGATTGCCCAGCGGTATGGTAGCGCCGGTTTGCCCGACGGAACTATTACAGCGCTGTTCAAAGGCTCTGCAGGACAGAGTTTCGGCGCTTTTCTGATGCAGGGTGTCACGTTTCGATTGGAAGGTGAGGCAAACGACTACCTTGGTAAAGGATTATCGGGAGGACGTATCGTTGTGATACCACCTCACGGCAGCACCTTTGCGCCTGAGCATAATATTCTTGCCGGAAATACCCTCCTTTACGGAGCCACCAGCGGTGAGGTCTATATCAACGGGCGTGTAGGCGAGCGTTTTTGCGTGCGCAACAGCGGCGCAACCGCCGTAGTGGAGGGCGCAGGCGACCATTGCTGCGAATACATGACCGGAGGACGTACCGTAGTGCTTGGCTCAACCGGCAACAATTTTGCAGCAGGCATGAGCGGCGGCATTGCATACGTATATGATCCCGATGGCACCTTCGACTATTTCTGTAACATGGAGATGGTGGAACTGTCGCTGGTGGAAAATAATGCGGATATTCAGGAGTTGTTAAGGCTGATTACGGCTCACGTCAACTATACTCACAGTGCGCTGGCACAGAGCATTTTGGAAAGTTGGGAAAGCAATATCAAGTATTTTCTGAAAGTGATGCCGATTGAGTACAAAAAAGTGTTGCACGATGAAGCTATGGAAGCGCTTCAAAAGAAAATAGCCCAGGTGGAACATGATTATTAAAGTGAATTTCTATGGCTGAACACCAACAAATACATATCAGAAACAAAAAGGCTTCGTTTGAGTACGAGTTTCTGGAAAAATATGTTGCCGGCATTCAACTGGTGGGTACGGAAATTAAGTCTATTCGTGCCGGAAAAGCCAACATTACCGATGCATATTGCTTTTTTCGCAACAGCGAACTGTGGATTCAAGGCTTGCATATTGCCGAATATTCTTGGGGAACCTGTAACAACCATGATCCCAAACGCGAACGAAAATTGTTGTTGAACCGGAAGGAACTCAATAAACTGGAACGCAAAGCGCAGGATAAAGGCTTAACCATCATTGCCATACGGATGTTTTTGAACGAAAAAGGGTATGCCAAATTGGAGATTGCACTGTCACGCGGCAAAAAAATGTACGACAAACGTCAGGATTTGAAAGAAAAGGATTCCAAACGGGAATTGGACAGATTGAAAAAAATATGAGCCGGCAATGAAGCGTGAAGATTTGGAATTAATGCTGCCCGCAGGCTCGTGGGAGTCCTTGGCGGCTGCGTTGCAAACCAATTGCGATGCGGTGTATTTCGGCGCAGGCGGTCTGAATATGCGCTCGGTATCGTCTGCCAACTTCTCACTGGAAGATTTGGCACGGATAACCGAAATGTGCAGGCAGCAGCAAGTGAAAACCTATCTGACGCTCAATACCATTATATATGATGATGATTTGGCTGCGATGCGGGAAATCATCAAGGCTGCCAAAAATTGCGGCATTGATGCGCTGATAGCATCGGATTTAGCGGTTTTGACTGCCGCTCGCGAGGCAGACGTGAATGTTCATGCCTCAACGCAGTTAAATATCTGCAACCGCGAGGCAGTACGCTTCTTTGCCCGTTTCTGCGATGTGATGGTGCTTGCCCGCGAATTGACGCTGGAACAAGTGGCAAAACTTGCCAAATTCATCGAAACGGAGCAGATTACCGGACCTTCGGGCAGACTTGTGCAAATAGAGATGTTCTGCCACGGCGCATTGTGTATGTCAGTGTCGGGCAAATGCTACCTGAGCCTGCATGAATACAACCGATCAGCCAATCGTGGCAGTTGCGTGCAGGTATGCCGCCGCAACTATACCGCAACGGATAAAGAAACGGGGCGACAGTTGGATATAGACAGTCCACACATCATGTCCCCCAAGGATTTATGCACCATTGCCTTTCTCGATCAAATGATTGAAGCCGGCGTGCGGGTGTTCAAGGTGGAAGGACGTGCACGCGGTCCAGAATATGTGAAAACATTGGGAGAATGTTACAGCGAAGCCCTGCAAACCTTTTGTGAAGGGGGTTACGACGAAACAAAGAAAGCACAATGGCAGAACAAACTGCAAACCGTATTCAATCGAGGCTTTTGGGACGGCTACTATCTCGGCAAAACCACAGCCGAACTGACGGATGCTGCCGGTTCCAAAGCCTCCCGAACGAAAGAATACGTTGCTTTGTGCAACAATTATTTCTCAAAAATCGGCATAGGAGAGTTCCTCATGCAGGCTGGCACGCTCTCAGCAGGCGACAACATCCTCATCATCGGCAACACCACCGGCGTGGTAGAAATGACCGTCCCTGAACTGCGCATTGACTTGAAATCGGCGCCAAAAGCCATAAAAGGCGAAATCTTTTCCATGCCCGTAACGCAAACCATCCGACGCGGCGATAAAATTTATCTGTGGAAGGAGTAGAACGCACAGTGATATGGTTCGATAATACGAATGATCCCAATCGGGAATTTGCGATGCTATCATGTTGTTTTGCAAACATTTGCCAGTACACCTGATTTGTTAAAGTTGCCTGATATTCAACGGGTGGAAAATCGCATCCTATAAAGGGAATATGCCTGCCTGCACTGTCGCTGACGGCATTCCATGAATGACCGACATCAATGTTCGACCAGTGCCTCGTATAATCAACTGTGACCGGAATGCCATGTCAATATTGTTGATCAGATAGTCGGCGGTAATGTATTCCACATCATCCTGCACAACAGGCTCGCCCAATCCGTAATAAGTGTCCAGCACCATCTGTTTGTCCGACGAACTTGTCCAGCGCATACTGACAGTGGCAATGTCATTCCACGGCGCAGTGTAATACTCCGAATACTTTCCGGGCATATTCACAATCAA
>JAITTD010000225.1 GCA_031287245.1 Bacteroidales bacterium | reverse complement strand
AAAAAAATGTCAAAAAAAAATTGGAATCAGCGAAAAAGATAGTATCTTTGCGGTGTAAAATTTACCGTGTACTGCGCACGTAAAACAAGCTTTGGAAGTTTCCCGGCGTGACCGGCATACAGGCAATGGGCTTCCGGTTCTAACGGTGTACCAAACACCGTTTTTTATTTGACGTTTTTCTCCATCCAGTCGCCATACACCTTTTTCTTGTCCAATTTATACCATTGTCCTTTGTAATTCAGTAATATTTCTTTGGTACCATTACCCCATCCGTTGCGACATCCTTTAATGAGATTTCTCTTGCTTATCTTTCCTGTAACATCAAGGGCTATAACTGGCGCTTGACCGCTTCCGCTTGCAATATGATATGATATGCTTTTTACCGATGCCTCTCCGGATGTTTTCAAATCTACCTTGCTTTGTTTGTAATCGTTTTTATTGTAGATATATACATCATTTTTCCGTTTGCTTGTATCGTCTTCCAATTGCTTGATAAGTTTTATCTGTCCCTTTCCGGGGAAAACTACGAAATAACCTGCTTTTGTCAGTTTTTGTGCCGTTTGGCTTTCTGTTTCGCTGTATTCGGCGCCATTCATATAAAAGACATCTCCTTCCTGCCTGTATTTTTCATTGGCAATCATTCGCTCAAAGGCAATCTTCCGCAATTGCGGCGCTGCCTTGCGATACATAAAATCAATCAGTTCGAGGAAAGAATTGACGGCGAAGGGGTCAGCCAGCAATCCCTGCACGGATAGAGGTTTAAAACTGACCTCCCCGATAATACCTTCCTTCTGTAAAGGCGGAACTCCACATTCCTGTGGCTGTTTCGCTTGATTAGTCTTGTCCATCATTTGATTTGAAGCGCAAAGGTAAATTTTCTTTGCAATTACTGCAATGGATAAAATTTGTCAGGATGCAAAGTCCATACCCATTGGTTTATTTTTCGCATCTCTTCGTTTTGCAGATGCTCGCGTAACGCCTGATTGACCCATTCCCGAAAAATGATCGCTTCAAATGACGCTATCCGGTAACTTAGAAAAATCAGCACATCCAGATTGTAATAGACGATTTGCCGCTCATTGCCTTTGTCATCGGTATAACGATAAGTCCGGCTAACGTCCTTTTCCCACAAAAGATGATTTTTAAATATACTGCGAAGATTTGTCTCAATTTTTTGATTGAAGCAATGAAACAATCTTGCGATTTCCCATTTTGCCATCCATACGGTATTATTGACCAATTGGGCTTCTACGGAAGGCGCTTTGCCGTCCTCAATGACTATTTTGATATATCCTTTTTCCATTGATTATTCTTCATTTTGATTGTAAGACAAATATCCAATTGTTCCTTTTTGGATGCAAATTCGGTTAAAGCCTGATAGATTTCGGAAAATTGCGCATCGGTATTGCTTTCCAATTCTTCAATCCTTTTGCGCAGTTCTTCGTAACCGATAACCATCTGACGCATCAGCACAAATGCCCGCATGATGGAAATATTGACATCAATTGCGTTCTGACTTTTTAAAACGGACGACAGCATTGCTATTCCCTGTTCCGTAAAAACAAGCGGTAGCGCTGATTTCGGACGTTTTATCTGTGATGTCATCACAAATTGTGATGACATACTTTCCCATTCATCCGAAGTAAGTGAAAACATAAAATCGTCGGGAAACCGCTCAATATTACGTTTAACCGATTGATTTAAAGCACGTGTTTCCACTTGATACATTTCTGCCAGATGAAAATCAAGCATGGCTCGAAACCCTCTGATTTCAAAAATTTTGTTTTGAATGATTTGTAAATCCATAACTATTCCTTTTTAGATGTTCTTTTAATGGTACGTTTCACTGATAAAACGGCAAGATTGAGTGTCGGTTTTTGATTCTGTCTAAATTCATTATAAAAATTATTTAATAAGCCATTAATATTTAGAAATTTACTGCAAGTTTTGATTCCATACCTTTCACCTTTTCGGCAAAAATAGCCATATCGTTACCGATTTTTTCATTGGTTATCCGGGCATAGATTTGGGTGGTTTGGATGTTGGTATGTCCCAGCATCTTGCTCACGCTCTCTATGGACACGCCTTTCGATAGCGTCAATGTGGCAAAAGTATGGCGGGACAGATGAAATGTAAGTTTCTTCTTGATGTCGCACAAAACGCCTATTTCTTTCAGGTAGGTATTTGTGTTTTGGTTGGTCGTAACCGGCAATAACCTGTTGTTGGGCAACGTGCCTTTGTATTTCTCTAAAATCATTTTCGGGATTTCCAGCAAGGGAATACGGTAATTGACTTGCGTTTTGCCTCGCTTGCCCATTATCCACAGGTTGCCGTCAAACGATGTCCGGATTTGTTCTTCACAAAGATTCTTCACGTCAATATACGACATTCCACAAAAGCAGCAGAAAATAAAAACATCACGTACTCTGTTCAAACGTTTGTGCTCAAATTCCTTATTCATAAGGATTTCTATTTCCTCTTGTGTCAGATAACCCCTGTCGGTTTTGGGTCTCTTTATCTTAAAGTCGGAAAAAGGGTCTTTGCTCAACCAGCCATATTTAATAGCAAGCAGAATGATATGCTTGAAAAAGTGCATATAACGCGAAAGAGTGTTCGCGCTGCACCCGCGTTTGCTAAGCATAAAGATTTCAAAATCACAGATAAACTTATGATTGACCTCTTTCAGCGAAATATCCGAAAGGTGGTACCATTCTTTGATGAATGCGGCGAGATGGTCGCGCGTTATCCGGTATTTGTTGTACGTGGATTGGACGATACTCTTGCCTACGAGCAGTTTATACTCTCTGTTGTGCTGGTCGAACAGTTCCAGCAGGGTTTGGTGTTTTTCTATACCGAGAAAAATGTTCCTGACCTTTTCGGCGGTTACGTCGTTCTCTTTTTCCTGCAACTCACGATACACCTTGTATAGTACCGCTTTAGTGTCGTCAATAAGCCTGTTGACTTCGGTGGCTTCGGTCGTTCTTCCGATGGCTTTCCCTGCTTTCACGTCCCAATACTTGGGATTTACATCGGCTTTCATGCCAAAACGTGTTTCTTTACCGTCAACGGTAATCCGGCAAAACAGGGGTATGTTGCCGTTTGCCTTCTGCTTGTCTCTTTTAAGGAAAAAGAGCACCTTAAATGTTCTTCTCATGACTCATTTTTTAAATTACAAAATTACTGTATTTATTTCAAAATGAGTTTTTTGCAGCATAGACAATTTGCGCCAACAGATAGACAATTTCGGACACTTTGCTCCCCTGTTTTGTCCCTCCGGCAATGGGGTACGATTTGGGTTACAAACTTTGTCCGTTTCTGTCAGTTTGATGTCTTTTGCCAAAGACTGAAACATAGATTAAAATCGCTTATATTGATGTCGTGTAGTAGTTTGTCTCACTTCTGACACCTTTTGTCTGCATACACTAATTTGGTGTTACAGACTGTGTGTGTTTAAAATAATTTAGCACTTCACCAAATTTTTGGTAAAAAAGTGTAGAAATATTATTTCGGGTTGCACACGTCATCGTTAAACTTTTATTTCGTTTATGTTTTTCAAAAGAATGTGCAAATATAGTTGTTTTTTTTATTTTTATACTATTGTAAAAAAAAAAGTTTTAGGTTTAAAGTTTTAGGTTTAAAGTTTAAAGTTTCGTGTTTTGAGTTCGAAACTCGAAACTCGAAACTAGAAACTCGAAACTCGAAACTCGAAACACGAAACACGAAACTCGAAACTCGAAACACGTACCGCAGGCAACGCTTCGCTCGCCTGCGGTTATGAAAATCAAGCCCTTCGGGCATCATAGCAGCAAAAGAGCGTCTGTAAACCAAACGCTCTTTTCTTAACAACAATTTGAATCTAATCTGAAAGGAAATTCAATTAATATCCGGGGTTCTGTGGCTTTACCCCCTTGTCGATACCACTTGCGACAGGAATGGGGAACCGGTAGAACTTGCCGCTGATATGGTCATCTTTGGCGTGAAGATGTTTGTATATCTTGGCAAAGAAAGGTGCATTTACCCAGTTCGGTGCGGATTTGTCTTCGGTATTGGTAAAGCCTTTGGCTGCGGCAGTTGCTTTCACTGCTTCCTCGTCTTTATAGGCTTCTTTGTAATACTCAAAATCTTTTACCGTTTGAACCGTTGATATTAATTTTTTCCAACGGACAAGATTTTGCCAGTGTTTCTGTTCAAAAGACAGTTCCAAATCCCATTCTTTGTACAAATCCTCTTCGGTGAGCGTGGACAGCGCATAGTGTTCGTAATGCCCGCCGAAAGCCCTTTCGCGCAACTGATTGACGATAGGCAGCGCTTCTCCTGCTTTGCCTAAGAAAAACAAGGCTTCGGCTTTGTAAAGCAGCACTTCTGCATAGCGAAGTTCGATACGGTTGATGTCGTTGGGCTGTGCGGCTGCGCTGCCGGGTGCTACTTCGATGTTGGCAGCGTAATCGCGGCGGTGAATGAACTTGCCGTAACGCGGCGATGTAACAGGGAACACATAATCATACTTGTTGAATTTGGGTGTATTGGCAGGGTTGGGCTCGTCGCCATTATACAAATGTTCAACAATAGAAAGCAGTTTGCGTTGGTCGTTATCGTCAAAGCGGTTAACAAGGGTAACGTCTGCCGGTCCGATATGATTATCTATCAGCAAATTGAACCTTTCGGTGAACGGGCAGTGCGTTTGGTGGTTACCTTGCGCATCGCCTTTGTTATCGCCATCGTGGTGGATGGTGTAGATGTGTTCAACGGACCTGTTTTCGGCAACCACACCAAAGTTGCTGTTGAAATCAGGCTCCAGCGAAAAGTTTCCACTGTTGATCACCTTGTCGGCATATTCCACTGCCTTTTGCAGTTTGGCAGCATCCACACTGTGCACAGGGTCGGTTTTGCTTGTTTTGATGCCCTCTACCTCAGCCTGCGAAAGCGGTTTTTGCCCCCATGTCAGATAAGCCCTTGCCAAAAGACCATTGGCAGCCCCCTTGTTCGGGTTAGACCGGATTTGGTCAAAAGCAGGTAAGTCTTTTTCTGCTTCTTCCAAATCTTTCACAATCTGCTCGTAAATTTGGTCAATCGCTACACGCTCGTTTTTGGAAGCGTCTGCCGGAGTAAGTTTCAAAGGCACCTCGCCATAAATCTGTACCAAATAAAGGTAACTCAGGGCGCGGGTGAATTTTACGCGGGCTATCACCAGGTCTTTTGCGCCTTGTGACAGACCGCCTTCTATATCCACTCGCGAAGAGTCCAATTTTTGGATAGCGATGTTGGAACTGCCGATGCTTTGATACAACCTGTCGAACAGTTTGTTGGCATACGAATTGCCCGGAGTTGTTTCCAAACGGCTTGCTTCCGGTCCTCCGGCTGTTTCTGCTCCTTCAAAACTGATCGTCGTTTCGGTGTGCGATTCGAGCAGGAAGGAGAACGAAGAACTCAGTGTTTGAAGCGGACCGTACACGGCATTACCCAGCGAATATGCTCCATTATCGGTTTTCACCACATCGGTGGTAATGATGCTTTCACTTTCATTGTTGTCATCGTCATCGTCCTTGCACGAAAACAGCGAAACACTTAAAATTGCTACTGCGAAAAAAATGATTCTATTCATATCTAAAAATATTATTTGTTATTATAAAAAATGATGGGTGCGTGGTTCAACCCGCAATGGCGGGGGAAAAGAACTGCGCATGAGTTATTTAAAAAAAGATGTTTTACGAGTATCGCGAGTATCGTAACAACATCGTGCTATGGATGACGGATAAAAAACTTTCTTCATTTGATGATTTATTTTACGGTGCAAAGATATGGCGATTAAAGAGGGCTGTAAATAGCATAAATGTGGTATTTTTGTCCCTGTTCTTTAAAATGTGACTCTTGCTCCCAATGTAAAACTCCTTGCTGTCGGATACACACCAAGGTCAACGCCACTTGCCACTTCGGGGTCGTAACCCTTGTAGTGGGTGATGGTCAACAGGTTTTGCACGGAAGCGAACACCCGCAGTTGAGCGGCAACGAATCGCGGTTTGATCGTGTAGCCCAGCGTGATGTTTTTGAGTTTCAGAAAAGAAGCGTCTTCCACATAACGACTGTCCAAATAACTGTAATAGCGGTTGTTGGACATGTTTTGAATCCCCGGCAAAGTGTTGGACGGGTTGTTTTCTGTCCAGCTGTCTGTGAGGGCTGCCGAGGCATTGTAAATGTCGCTGGGCGTTTCCAAACGGCGGCGAAGGTGATTGTATATCCTGTTGCCCTGCGCCCCTTGTGCGGATATGAAAAGGTCGAAACCCCGATAATTCACTGTGGTCGAAAAACCGTAAGTGACATTGGGTTGATTACAGCCCAGCGTTACGCGATCGTAAATGTCGTCAATATTACCGTCGGGCGTTCCGTCGGGTCCGCTCATATCGGCTAATTTTATGTCGCCGGGTTTCAACGGGCTGTGGGCAGTATGCGGAAGCAGGGAAACATCCTCATCTTTCTGTACAATGCCGTCAAATCGCATTCCGTAGAACGAGCCGAGCGGTTCGCCTGTTTGGATGATTTGTTCCGTTTGGGCTAATTTAATGGGTTCACTGTCGCCTGTCGAAACAATTTTGTTGATATTATATGCTATATTGGCGGCTACCGTCCATTTCATGTTTTGGCGTTCCACCACCGTAGCATTGACGGCAAACTCCAGCCCGCGGTTGGTTACATTGCCTGCATTAATCAACTGCATGCCACCGCCCAGCGAAGAGTCAACAGGGATAGCCAGCAGCAGGTCGGATGTTTTCTTGTGATACGCATCAGCAATGAATGACAGCCGGTTGTTGAACAGTCCTACGTCCACGCCGGCATTGTACTGCACCGTTGTTTCCCATTTCAGGTCTTTGTTGCCGAGGTTGGTTTGCCGGTAGGCAATGCCTCCGGCGTAGCGGATTGCCTCAAAAGTTTGTGCATATTCATAGTTGCCTATTTCCTGATTGCCCACCGTTCCGAAGGTGGCGCGCAGTTTCAGATTGCTCATCGTCTTGGCATCTTGCAGAAACGCTTCATCAATGATGTTCCACGACACGCCCACAGAGGGGAAATATCCCCAGCGGTGGCTTTTGGCAAAGCGGGTCGATTTGTCGCCACGAATGGTGGCAGTCAGGTTGTAGCGCCCCAGCAAGGTATAGTTCACCCGTCCCAGCAGGGAGTAGAGTTTGGCTTCGGACACGCCGGAAACAGGCGGATACGGGACAGAACCGTCTGCCAGATTGTTGAATCCCAGCGTTTCGTTGGTAAAATCGGAGGTGAGGTTGATGGCGTAATTCATTTTGGTATCCTGCCGGGTGTATCCAGCCAGTATGTCAATGTAATGAGCGCTGTTCAACTGTTTGGTGTAAGTCAGCGTATATTCTCTTTGCGTCACTTGCTGCTGCTTGTTGCCGATGCCGCCGATACCGAAAGGCACCAGCCCGATGGCGGAAGATTTCGGCGCAAAGAAATTCTGCGTAACATGACTGATGTGCGCACCGGCGTTCACTTTTGCCGTTAAACCGGGGAGGACGGCATAACTTGCGTAAAAATTGCCCAGTATGGTGGTGTGGATGCTTTGTCCCGTGCTGTTGTGCAGGTCGGAAACGGGATTTACCGTTTTGCCGTCATAAATAAAATCACCATATTCAAAAGGATTATGGTAATTGTAGTCGCCCTTTTCATCGTAGATGGGCACCATCGGAGGCATATACAGCGCGTAGGTGAGCGAGTTGGAGATACCCCATTTGTCGAAAGGTCCATTAAAATTCACTGCTTCGGGAACGGTAAGGCTGTTTTGTGTCGATTTTCCGACAGTGGCAGTGATACCCACCGTGAATTTATCGGTGATCTTCCTGTCCACATTCACCCGTCCATTGTAGCGTTTGAAACCGGAATGGATGATAATGCCGTTCTGGTCGGTATAGTTGCCCGACACGAGGTAACGCAGTTTGTCGGTTCCGCCGTTGACGGTCAATTCGTGCGTTTGCGAAATGCCTGTCTGCAATACAGCGTCCTGCCAGTCGTAGCCTTCGCCCAATTGCGCAATCTGCTCGTCGTTAAGCCCTGGTTTATTGAAAAAGAAATCCTTTTGCATACGCGCCCACTGCGTGGCGTTGAGCAAATCCAACTGTTTCGCCGGTTTATCCCAGCCCACCGTATATTGGTAACTTACATTGCCGATGCCTCTTGTTCCCTTTTTCGTGGTGACAAGAATCACACCGTTAGCGCCGCGCGAACCATAAATGGCGGTTGCCGACACGTCTTTGAGCACTTCAATGGATTCGATATCCGATGGATTGATGGCAGCCAGAGGGTTCAGACCGCCTTCGATACCATTCATTCCTGCCCTGGTGGATGAATTATCGCTGTAAAAGATAAAACCGTCAATCACGTAGAGCGGGTCGTTGTTAGCCGTTACCGAGTTGCCGCCGCGTATGCGGACAGACGAACCGGTGCCGGGTTGTCCCGATGTTTGCGTAACGTTCACTCCGGCAATAGCGCCTCCCAGCATAGCGTCCAGCGAAACTGCAGGATGTTCCAGCACCGATTTGGATACGGAAGCAACCGAACCGGTGAGTTCTCTCCTTTTCTGCGTGCCGTAGCCCACCACTACCACCTCGTCCAGTTGCTGCGAATCTTCCGCCAGCGTGACATCAATCACGGTCCGGGTGCCTGCCATGATTTCCTGTTTCGCATATCCTACAAAAGAAAACACCAATGTAGCATTTTCATCGGGTATTACAATGGTATATTGTCCGTCCAGATTGCTCACTGCCCCGTTGCCGGTGCCCTTTTGCAGCACGGTTACGCCGGGCAGGGTTTCGCCCGTCTGGTCTTTCACCGTTCCAGTGACAGTGATGCCCGCCCACACAGGGGACACCACAAACAGTAACATGAATCCGGTGGCGAGGCTTTTGGACAACGCCTCTTTGCTTGACTGTAAAAAACTGATTAAATTCATAGATTTGAATGACTGATTTGAAAGCACAAAGGTACGGCGAAGGGAGAAGGTCGGAAATAGCATAAATGTGGTAAATCTATGAAAGTACGAATTAAAAATTACGAATTACGGGCTATATCTTTTTTCGAGTCCCGCAGGGACTGCACTTTATTAACTGTAGATTTTAATCTACGGACAATTTTGTGTACTACAAATTTTTTCTTTTGGAAAGGATTTGTAGTGTTATGTTAATCACTACATGTCGGATATAATCGTTTTAATTTTATGCGAGCATCCTTAGCGGTGAATTGCCAGTTGA
>JAITTD010000202.1 GCA_031287245.1 Bacteroidales bacterium | reverse complement strand
TGAAAGTGTAGGAAAAACGGGTACTTGCCCAGTCGTTCCCCTGGTTGATGGCTACGTTGTAGGTTTGGTTGTAACCGGTTCTCAACAATTCATGCCAGGGGTCTTTCGAAATGGGTTCATAATTGCGAATGCTGCCATCCCAGTACAGTAAAGGGCGACCGTCAAATTTAGGTCCCCATTGACGGGTGCTGTAGCTTGAACTTAGATAACTCTGCCCGTTGTAGTCCCTTGTCATAAAACCACCAGCGGCAACTTGATCCGGCGACCAGTCGCTTTTATATACACCGGGTCCGTATTCCGTTTGAATTTGAGGCACGTAGGCTACCTGATTCACAGCCCACAATGCATTCACGTCCACGCTGATACCCTTGGTTCTCGACTGTTTTGAGGTGATCATCACCACGCCGTTGGCGGCTTCCGACCCGTAGAGGGCTGTTGCGGCAGCGCCTTTCAAAATGGTCAGGCTTTCGATGTCCTCAGGGTTGATGTCCACCAAACCATTGGCACGAATACGACCTTCATCGCCAAACTGTGAGAATTTATTTTCTCCTTTGCCACTGTCACCGGTACCACCGTTACGAACAGGCACACCATTGAGTATCACCAAAGGTTGTACGTTTCCGGTCAAAGAACTGAAACCGCGCACGTTGATGGATACACCGGCAATGCTACCGCCCTGTGTCTGCTGAATACGCACGCCCGGCGCCTTGCCGTACAGTGCGGCAGCAAAGTTGGGCGATCCCACTTTGGTCAATTCCTTGGACTGAATTGTGGTGACAGCATATCCGACGCTCTTCGCCTCTCTCGTAATACCCATACCGGTTACCACCACCTCTTCCAATTGCTCGCCTTCGCTCAGGTTCACCTCAAAACTGGTTTGGTTGCCCACCTCAATGTCCTGCGTGGTGTAACCTACCGAAGAGATTTGCAGCACATCCGTTGACGCAGCATGGATGCTGAATTTACCATTTGCATCCGTCACCACTCCGGTTTGCGTTCCCTTAATATCAAATTTAACTTTGCAGGTGGTAGTTTTATATTATCTTTGCAACAAATAAAATATTCGATATGACTCATACATTAAATGAAGAGGCTGCCTGTCTTATCCGAGTGTCCACGCAGCAGCAGGAGTTTGAAAGTCAAATAGCGGCTATACGTGTTGAAGCGTTAAGGTTGGGTTTTACCATACCCGATCATCTTATTTTCGGTGAAAAAATCACCGGTATGGACGATCCTGAGAAAAAAGACAGGGAAAGTATTGAACAATTGAAACGTGCAGTGGCTGACAGCACCGTTGCACGTGGCATCAGGGCTATTTTTATATGGGAAATATCCCGTTTATCCCGCAATCAAGCTGTGCTTTTCAACAATATCGCATGGTTCTCACGCCGTAAAAAGCCCATCTGCTTCATCAGCCACAACAATGTATGGACAATGAACCCCAACACGCTACAGGACGACGAAGCGGGGTTGATGCTTATCACGATCCTTTCCCGTTACGGCGAACAGGAACGCAACAAAATCATACAGCGCAACAAACGCGGCAAGGATCATGCCGTAGAGCAGGAACGATTTGTCGGAGGGCACGTCCCTTTTGGCTACCATGTGAAGGCTGTCGGAAACAAAAAATACTATGCAGTTGACAAGCACACAGCACCTGTTGTACAAGATATTTTCGACAAATATTGCGCAGGCTGGTCAGGAAAAAAAATCACTAAACACCTCAATATGACAGGTATTCCGCCTTACCATGCCGGACGGCTGAACAACAAGTGGCGTCATGCAACAGTGATACAATTGCTTAAAAATGAATTTTATACGGGTATTCGGAGATACAATGACAAGGTTTTGAATTGTCCTGCCATTATCACCTCGGAGCAATTCGCAACCACCCAAGAGATGATGAAAACCAATACCTGCCCTTCCGCCAAGATACGCAAATTTCATTATCTGTTGAAACCTTATTTAGTGTGCGGGCGGTGTGGAGAAAAATTCTACGGTCAAGCCACCCATGCACGGCAGGTTTATTTCTGTCGCAGCCAGATACCCGAATTAAGCGGATGTCAACAGAATAAATTCAACAAATACAAGGCAGAGGCGGCGGTGTGGACAGCTGTGAAGAGCACCCCACACATTATTGATATTTATGAAGAAGAGCGGAACAACAGCATAGGGGCGCAGGAACTGACAAAGATGAAGACACACAAAAAAATGCTGCTACACCATAGTGTAGAATTAAACAAGCGTAAACAAGACATTTTAAAATTGGTAGCCTCAGGTTCCTTTACTTTTAACGATGCAGAACGAATTGAGAATGAACTGAATCTTGAAATACAAGACAACTGCAATGAACTTAAACGAGCAGAAGCAGACATCAAACTGCTGGAACATCAGTTGAACAGCACCGACTTCTACCGGATACGCGATGAAATACAGACCACAAAGGACATACACGTCATCCAATGTATACTGGACAGATTGATATACAAAATAGTAGCATACAGCCCCACGCCCGACTACACTTTGCTGCAACTGATATTCAACAATCCAACCCATTTTCGTCTGAATGTGCTGACATACAGGCACGACCGCACCAATCGTTTCTGGTTTTTCACCGACAGTGAAAATACATACGATCCGGAACGGAATCAAATCGTGGCGCATGGAAACGGAGCCGGGTTTTCCATTCCAGAATTTAGCAAAAGCACTGATTCTCAACCATATAATTTAATCGAAACCAATCCTTTTTTGATAGAAAATATATCGGAAGAACAAGCAAAAATAAAACGGGCGAAAACAAAAGTGGCAACGCAGCGAAGAACGGAACAGCGGCGAAATAAGAAAAATAGGTTTCTATGAAATCTTAAATCTTATTATAGATAAAATTCAGTTTTTGCCTGCGGTAATGCTCAAACTTGCGGTCGCTGCTGATAAGCGGCAGTTTTTCGGTGATTGCCTGTGCTATGATTAACCGGTCGCTGGGATCGTTGTGGTTTTCAACGCTGTCAAGCGAAGCAAATGTTTGCAAATGCTCTTTGCTTACGTATTTAATGGTAATATTCCATTCATCAATGGATGTAAAAATGTCAGCAGACCTTTTCCATCTTTTTGTTTTTATCTTTTCTCTCTGAAAAAGATGTATGACTTCTTTTACACTCTCCGAACTGAGATAGATACTGTTTTCATAATTTTCTAGGATTTGCCTGACACTATCATCCAATTTATTGCTGAAAACGTAAAAAAGGAAAACGTTTGTATCAATTAAATAACGCATACTTTACTTCATTACAGCTTTTATATCCACTATCACACCGATACCGTTGGGGTATTTTCTCATGAACTCGCCCATTTTCGACAATCTTTTCGGTTTTTCGGCTACCATCGTTTTGGGCTTCACTGCTGCTTTTACTGTTTTTACTGACATATTCATAATTCTTTTGGTTTACAAATCACACCGCAAATATAGTGCCTTTTTGCATACAACACGCAAAAAAAATGTAAGTAGCATCGAAAAGGGAAAAATGGATAAATACAAATGTTGTGCCAATGAAGTACTTCGCCAAAAATTTTAACTTTTTTTGATATTTTTTTTATTTTTTTTGATATTTTTAAAAAAAGCATTGTATCTTTGCATTGTTTTTAATGAATATTTTTTTGAATTAATTGTAATGAAATCATTTTTAAACGCTTATTGAAATTTTATCGAAAATTGCCAAATCAAACCTCAATTATATAAACTTTTAAAAACAGCGCCTATGATATAGACAAAAAGAGAAAACCTAAACAAACCTTCGCCTGCGAAACATGCAGGTAAAACAAATAGTAATACATTAAATTAAACGTAAGTAAATTAAAAATTAAATTTTATATGAAGAATAATCGAATGAATTCGTGGAATACATTGAAAAAAGTGTTTTTCACACTGTGCTTTTGTATGAGCACACTATCCCTGTTTGCGCAGGGAGGAACTGTTACCGGTACGGTGACAGATGAGACCGGCGGTCCAT
>JAITTD010000179.1 GCA_031287245.1 Bacteroidales bacterium | reverse complement strand
TGAAAAACGGCGGCATCGTTGGCTTGGGCATAAACCCGCAAATCGTGCGTTGCCAACGACTCAAAGAGAAAACCGGCGAATTTCAAATCATTGAGCAACTGTTTTTCCGTTGCGCCTGTTGCTGCTGCCGACAAGCAAGGGTCCGTAAAATGAAGTTTTGCGGATTTCCGCAGCCGAGCCGACGAGCGTAAATGTGGCGACCAAGCCGGTTGCTCTTCCAAAATCATCAAACGTCGCAAACAATCAAGATAAGCGTAAATCGTGGGGCGTGAAATATCGCTGTTTTCTTTTTCGTGAATGTCGGCAGCCAAAGTGGAAGCATCTGCCAAAGTAGCCGTATTTCGGGCAATGGAACGCAAAAGATTTTTCACTTTCACAGGGTCGCGCCTCACGCCAGAAACTCGGCTCATATCTACTTCCGCCAAAAGTTCAACATAAGCGTTATTTATGTTAATTGATTGATTTACAGATTTATTGAGACAAGTTGGATAACCGCCGACAACTATTTTTTCAATAATAAATTCGAGTTCGGTTTTTTCGTCGTAAATGTCAATTTTGCAGCCGCAGAGCAAATCGTTCAAAGAGATTTTTCCTGTGGAATAACCCAGTTCCTGCCACGACATTGTTCGCATATCAAGGATGGTGAAACGACCTGCGCCGGAGTGCATTTTGACGGTTTCTTCGGGATTTGCCGAGCCGGTAAGGATAAATTGTGCCGACAAAGCACGCTCGTCAACTTCGTGGCGCACCAAATTCCAGAGTTTGGGTTGCACCTGCCACTCATCGAGCAATACGGGCGTTTGTCCCATCAGCAAACGCTTGGGATTGGTAGCCATAATTTCGGGAACGGCATCATCGGTATCAACCTGAACAATGGTCTTGGCAAACTGCTTGGCAGATTCGGTTTTTCCGCAACCTTTTGCCCCACGAATCAGCATTGCTCCGGCAGATTCCAATTTTTCTGATAACTCATTGTCCGATAATCGTTTATTGTATTTCATTTTACACTTTGCAGGTATTTCATTTTACACTTTGCAGAGATTTTATTTTACATATTGAAGACACAAAGATACTTTTATTTTACAAATTGGCAATATTTTGGCTAAATCTTTTTTATGCCCGAAGGGCTTGATTTTCATAACCATTTTACTACTTTTCATAAACTTGGCGAAAATCCATACTTGATTATCAACAAATTACGTGAATAAAATTATTTTAATGCGTTGACCCTGCCACTTCAATTTTAATTTAAAATTTTCATTAATTAATTATTACTTTTGCCAAAAATTAATTTTAGCAAAAATGTCAAAAGAAAAGTTGGTTCTTGCATTTAGCGGGGGATTGGATACCTCGTATTGCGCAAAATATTTAAGCGAAGAAAAAGATTTTGAAGTCTATTCCGTTATCGTGAACACGGGAGGATTCGACGCTGAGGAAGTGCAGGAAATTGAGCGAAAAGCATACGCTTTGGGTGTGCGCCATCACGAATGCATAGACGTTACTGATGAATATTACGCAAAGTGTATCAAATACATGGTGTTTGGCAATATTCTCAAAAATGACACTTATCCGCTATCCGTTAGTTCTGAGCGTGTGTTTCAGGCAATAGCGACAGTAGAATATGCCAAGAAAATCGGAGCCGGATACATTGCTCACGGCAGCACCGGAGCCGGTAATGATCAGGTGCGTTTCGACCTGATTTTCCAAATTATGATGCCTTCGGTGAAAGTCATCACTCCCATACGCGAAATGAAATTATCGCGGGAAGTAGAGATTGAATACCTTAAAAGCAAAGGCATCGAAGATAACTGGGTGAAGAAAACCTATTCCATTAACAAAGGATTGTGGGGCACCAGCATAGGAGGGCGCGAGACACTGCGTTCAGACACGTGGTTGCCCAATGAGGCTTATCCAAGTCAGGCGACCCGAAGTGGAGAAGAAATGTTGTCCATCGGCTTTGAAAAGGGCGAACTTGCCAGTGTCAACGGCGTTGCTGTTACCAATCCGGTTTCCGCCATACGGCAAATAGAAGCGATTGCATCGGCTTACGCCATCGGACGCGACACCCATGTGGGCGATACCATCATCGGCATCAAGGGGCGAGTAGGTTTTGAAGCCGCCGCGCCGCTGATTATTATCAAGGGGCATCACCTGTTGGAGAAGCATGTGCTCACCAAATGGCAACAATACTGGAAAGAGCAATTAGCCAACTGGTATGGGATGCTGCTGCACGAAGGTCAATACTTGGAACCGGTGATGCGCAACATCGAGAAATTCTTAGAAGACAGTCAGTTATATGTGACCGGAGAAGTGAAGATAGCACTTCGTCCCCGCCAGTTTGAAGTGTTGGGAATAAGTTCGGAACACGATTTAATGAATGCCAAATTTGCCAAATACGGCGAAGAAAATACATCATTCAGTGGGGAAGACGTGATAGGGTTTACCAAAATTCTCTCTAACCAGATGAAAATTTATGGTGCAGTGAATAAAGAAGGGTTTATCTGTTAAAACAGCGCCTTAAATTTCCGGGGTATCGGTGTTTCAAATCGCAGCATATTTAATTGACCCGGCATAAACTTTTTTCTTCTCCAATTTGATGCTGAGAAAATGAAAAAACCGCAATTTTGTGATTTTCATTCAATGCCGAGCCGTTGATAAAAGTTGTTTCACCCTGCTGTTCAATTCCGTAAGATTCGTGAACGTGTCCGAACAAGTGATAACACGGTTTTACAGCCTGCACGGTTTGCAGCAAATTACGACAACCGATATGTTCGCCCGATTTTTCCAAGTCGAGTATGTTGAACGGTGGACTGTGGGTAATCAGGACATCGGTGTCGGCAGGAATTTTTGCCCAGTGCGCCCGCATTTCTTCGCCGCGCGTGCAACTGAATGCCCAGTGGTTGTGAAACAGAACAGTGACAGGACTTCCCCAAAATTTAATGCCTTCGATTTCAACGCCCGAATCGCAGAGATAAAAGGTGTCGGGAGGTAATATTTGCTGAATTTCCGCCTGTGTCTTGTCATACAAATCGTGGTTGCCTGCAATGAAAATTTTGTATTGGCAAGGCAATTCTGACATCCACAATAGAAAATCCTGCACTTCGGCTTCCGTGCCATGTTTGGTAATGTCGCCTGCGTGGATGAAAATGTCTGTCGCCGGAAAATGGCTTAGACGGCGGTGCAAGCCGTGCGTATCGGAAATGAAAAGGATTGTCTGAACATGATTTTTACAAGATTATTATGATTATCAAGATATTGTGATTCGGTGATGAGACAAACAGGTTTATTGATTAATTTTAGTTCCAAAAGGTTACAGTTCAATCGTTTGTTCAATAAAAAAAGTTTTTTGGCAAAATAATAGCATTCCTTCTTCATCGTCAAACTCGATTACCTTTTCTTTACCATCAATGGTGATAACAATGTCCCGATAGGAATCATGAATCAATGGAACAACCACGTTTCCTGCCGTATATTTTTTGTTTATCTTGACTAATCTCTAATTTTTATTTTTTACCAATCAATTTTATTGACTTGCGCGTTGAGTTGTTTTATCTTTTCTATTAACGCATTAAAAGGCAAAGAACTACCATAAATCATTGTTCGTTGCATTATTTCGTAATCGGTTTTCCACAGGTCAATGATATTTTCGGGCGGCACAATGTTGATGCTTTTTGGAGTAAGTGTGTCATAATCAAATCCTTTCAAACCGACAAAAATACGGCGGTGTTCCACTACGGAATTGTACAGTTCTTTGTTTGACAACGCTTCAACGGCAATCGGTGTATCCAATATTTTGACTAAATCGTATAAATGGCGGCTCATTCGTTCTGTGCGCATTGTGTCTTGCGGTTTGGCAAATTCTTCGTGTAAAAGGCAAATTTTTTCGATAAAAGTGCGCTGTGGTACAACGGCGTTAACATCAAATAAAGTATTTGCAAAAGGTTTATCGGCAAAAACTTCATCAACAATTGAAAGTAGTTCAACTGTTTGCACCGGCTCACTCATTGACCTGCCGCTGACTTCAATTTTTACTGTGGGTTTGATATAATCATTGTCGTTGAACAGCGATTGATAAACAACTTCAATAATTTCGGGGTCGGTGGTTGTAACCGGCGTAATATTAACATTTACCGAAAACCGGGTTGCATTTATGCCTTGATTTTCCAACTGATTTTTCACATCAAATTGCAGTGTTTCCCGCACAAAAGAGCAAGCGGCACGGCGCAGGCGGTCGCTGATTTGCGTTTTGGAAAGTGTGCCGCCAAAGCCCAAGTATTCGCGATTGACAGCAATATCAATATCTTCGGAAAACCGTTCAATCAAATTCCAGCATTTACTCAATGAAGTACCCCCTTTGAAAGACAAATTTTCGGCATAAGGCAGTGAAAATAAGGCTCGTAAGACGGCTGTTACCCACCAGTCCTTTTCAACGGCAACAGCAGGCAACGCTTTTCTGGCTGCTGCTTCGGTAAATGCGTTTATTCTTGTTTGTTCCGGTAGTACTGTAAAATTATTCTTGTTCATTGTTTTTGAGTTTGTCGAGTGAATATCTGATTATTTCCTTGATCCAAGCAGGGGCAATGCGCAAATCTTGTTCAAGATACACTATTTTTTCGTTCAACAGAATATTTTGTATGTGCTCAATCTCTGTTTGATTTATGTTTTCTTTACCGATACTTTTCAAAGCCTGTATCACCAATCGGCTTATTTTTCCTGTTGCAGATACATTTTTGGGCGAAGTTCTAATAAATGAAATGGTATAATTGCCGACTTTTACTTTACGTGCCGAACCATCGGTAAGATAGACAATGTTCATTGGCACTTGCGTGGAAAGCCCCAATCTATTTAAAGCATACGCGCCTGTAGGAACAATTTTTGCCTTGTCACGCCGCGCAATGGCTTCAGCAATATCTTCTATTTTGGGCGTAATTTTTCCGATAATATTATCTATTTGCGAACGAACAAAAATACCTTGCGAAACTCTGTCAAGTTCGCCTTTTTCAACCAAACGGTTAAGCGTTCGTCTTACCGTTTCGGCACTTCCAAAAGAAGCAAAATTATCGCTAAAAAAAAGCGTACCCCTCCCGGCTTTTTTTATTTTTATAAGTATTTTATTTTCAATATTATAGACCATTTTATTCACATATTATTGTCCCGAATATTGCATATATTCGGGACGAATTTTATACTGCAAAGATAATGCTAATTTCCATATTTGGCAAAAAAATAGGTGTCCAATGGGATTTTGTGAAATTTGCCGAATAATGTGTTCTTTATTGTCATATCTTTTTATTTACGCATCCAACAAAATAAACGCTGCCCAAAATTGAGGTTTGTCGAATATTTTCCGACCATTTTTTTCATAATTCCGCAAGTCGTTTAGAGCGGACATAAACGCCTCGCGTTTACTTCGCGGTATAATTCTCTTATTATCACATTATTAATAACATAAGTTCAGACAGTTACAACCGGCTCAATAACCATCTGCAAAATATACTGAACCAGTAATTTTTATCTGTTAAAACAGTGCCTTAAATTTCTGGGGTATCGGTGTTTCAAATCGCAGCATTTCTTTTGTTGCGGGATGCACAAATTCCAGCACTTGCGCGTGAAGTCCCATACGCCCTATAGGTGAGGAAGTAGCGCCATATTTTTTGTCGCCGACAATGGGATGTCCGATTTCCTGCAAATGTACGCGAATCTGGTTTTTCTTTCCGGTTTCAAGTTCTACTTTAAGCATGGCGTATTGCTCGTTTTTACAAATCACATGGTAGTGAGTGACTGCCTTTTGCCTGCCGTCACGCGCTTTTTGGGATGAATAGATTTGTAATGCCCTGTTTTCATGCAGATAGGACGTGATGGTGTCCGCTTTTTTTTCGGGAACGCCTTCCACCACCGCGATGTACGTCCGTTCGCTCACCATTTCGTGCCAGTTTTCCTGCAAAGCCAACTGCATCTCCCTGTTTTTGGCGAACATCAGCAAGCCCGACGTTTCGCGGTCGATGCGGTGAACGATAAACGGGTGCTGATTTTTCAATCTGAGATAATCCGAAAGGATGCTGAATGCCGTTGTCTCATCCTTCCGTCCATCGGTAGCAACAGACAGCAGTCCTTCTACCTTTTCAATCACCACTAAATGCTCGTCTTCAAACACAATTCTTGCCTTTGGATGCTCAAGCGTCAATTCCGGCTTGTCTTTACGGATAATCACAGTGTCGCCTTCCGTTAGTTGATAATCCAAACGCGACACTGGCATATTGTTCACTGATAATTGCTTGTGCGCCAGCATGGATTTAATGTCAGAACGACTTTTTCCTTTGAAATGAATATCGAAAAACGCTGTCAGCGTCTGCGGTTCCTTTACGGAAAAACGGATAGGTTTATCAGCCATTATTTCCAGTTCAAAATCACTTTTCCACACTGTCCGCTTTCCATCACGTCAAACCCTTTTTGAAAATCGTCAACGGAGAAGCGGTGGGTGATGACCGGCGTCAAGTCGATGCCCGAAATAATCATCTGTTCCATTTTATACCAGGTTTCCCACATTTCGCGGCCATATATCCCTTTCAGGGTGAGCGCCTTGAAAATGATTTTATTCCATTGCACAGTGGTGGAATTGGGAAGGATGCCCAGCAGCGCAATTTTCGAACCGTTGTACATATTTTCGATCATGCTCTCGAAAGCCGCCGGCGAACCTGACATTTCCAAACCAATATCAAACCCGTGCATATTCAGGCTTTTCACCGCCTGTTCTATGCTTTCACCCTTGCTCGGATTGATGCATAGCGTGGCGCCCATTTGTTTGGCAATGTTGAGCCGGTAATCGCTCAGGTCGGTCACCACGATATTGCGTGCTCCTGCAAAACGGCAGATAGCCGTTGCCATCGAGCCAATCAGTCCGGCTCCCGTTATCAGCACATCTTCGCCAATCATTGGAAACGACAGGGCTGTGTGCGTTGCGTTGCCGAAAGGATCCATGATGCTGGCGATTTCGTCGGGGATGCGGTTGTCAAGGCGCACCAGATTGGACGCAGGGATAGAAAGATATTCCGCAAAAGCGCCATCGCGGTTGACGCCTATGCCGATATTGTTCTCGCACACATGCAGATTACCTCTGCGGCAGTTGCGACAGTGCCCGCAGGCGATATGTCCCTCGCCGGTGACGCGGTCGCCAATCTTGACGTGTTCCACGCCGCTGCCCTTGTCCACCACTGTTCCGTAATACTCATGCCCAATGGTCATCGGTGTTTGGATGGTGTTTTGCGCCCATTCGTTCCATTCGTAAATGTGCAGATCGGTGCCGCAAATGGCGGTTTTTCTGATTTCTATCAACACATCATTGACACCGATAGCAGGGATGGGTACATCTTCCATCCAAATGCCCTTTTCGGTGCGTTTTTTAACTAATGCTTTCATTGAAGATTTAGTTTATAACGTTTAATGCCTTTGCTATTTTCTTCCTCTTTTTTTGTATAACTTTTGCTTCCATATTTTTGCAAAATTACATGAATTTTTTGAGATTTCCAAGCGCGTGGCGATTTCGTTCCACAGGGCGTTGCCCCGTGCTATTGATTTCGCTCTTTCAGAGCGACTGGCGGATGATATTCCATCATTTGTCAACGACTATTTTCATTGCTCATCAGGCGACTTTGATTTTCCTTCCACCAAGTTCTTCTGTCTTCTGCGGCTTCACTCAGAATAGCATCAATATCGTCTTGTGTCGCTTTGCTTTTCGATACAATCTCTTTGTACTGCATCCAGTTGATGATGTTCATCGAAAATTTAATTTATAACGTTTAATGCCTTTGCTACTTTCGTGAAAGCCGCGATACACTTGTCAAGATGCTCCTTTTCGTGAGAAGCCGATATTTGTACGCGGATACGTGCCTGTCCTTTCGGCACCACCGGATAATAAAAACCGGTGACATAAATGCCCTCTTTTTGCAATAACGCCGCCATGTCCTGCGACAGTTTGGCGTCATACAACATAACAGCACAAATGGCTGATTCGGTAGGTTTCATGTCAAATCCGGCGTCTTTCATTTTTTGAATGAAATAGGCTGTGTTCCCATGTAATTTATCCTGCAATTCGTTGGTTCTGTCCATCATTTGGAACATTTTGATGCCCGCAGCGGCAACCATGGGCGGTATAGAGTTGGAAAACAGGTAGGGACGCGACCGCTGGCGCAACAAATCGATGATTTCCTTTTTGCCGGTGGTGAATCCGCCAATGGCTCCTCCAAAGGATTTCCCCAAGGTGCCGGTGATGATTTCAATTTTTCCGCGCAATTGGTGCAATTCGCTCACTCCGCGTCCGGTTTTTCCTACTACGCCTGCCGAATGTGATTCGTCCACCATCACCATGGCGTTATACTTCTCTGCCAAGCAGTATATCTTGTCCAATGGCGCCACATTGCCGTCCATCGAAAAAACGCCATCGGTGACAATCAGCCGGAAACGTTGTGCCTGTGCCTTTTTCAGTTGTTCCTCCAGTTCGCTCATATCGGCATTGGCATAACGGTAGCGCTGTGCTTTGCAAAGCCTGACGCCATCAATGATAGAGGCATGGTTGAGCGCATCGGAAATGATGGCATCCTCCTCGCCGAGCAGGGGTTCAAAAACGCCTCCGTTGGCGTCGAAGCACGAGGCGTAGAGGAGAGCGTCTTCCGTGCCGAAAAATTTGGAAATAGCGGCTTCCAATTGCTTGTGCAAATCCTGTGTGCCGCAAATGAAGCGCACCGAAGACACCCCGTAGCCGTGGGTGTCAAGTGCTGCCTTAGCCGCCGCCACCAATTCGGGATGATTCGACAAACCCAAATAGTTGTTGGCGCAAAAATTCAGCGCTTTCTTGTCGCCCACAGTGATTTCAGCGCTCTGCGGCGAAGTAATCACCCGCTCATTTTTGTACAGCCCCGCCGATTCAATCTCGGCTAATTCGTGTTGAAGAAACGCTCTAATGTCCTTATACATAGTTCACTGATTGTGATGATGAATGAACAAAGGTATAAA
>JAITTD010000158.1 GCA_031287245.1 Bacteroidales bacterium | reverse complement strand
ACGGTGGGCGCCTGACCGGCATCAACTGCTGCAATAAACTGAGGGTCGGTTGTACCGGGCAAAATGTGTTTAGAATTGTTAACGGAAATACCTTCCACCAAACTGTATGTAATGGTGGTATTGTCAAAATTGACATTATTGGCGGTGTTACCCCAGATGATGCAGTTTTTGACGGTGGGCGCTGTACCTCCATTGTTAAATATTCCACTGCCATTTGCCGCATTGTTGCCGCTGATGGTAACATTGAGTAACGTCGGTACGGATGTGGTATTGGCATACATACCGCCACCACTTGCAGTAGCCTTGTTGCCACTGATGAGTGTATTGGAAATATTGGGAGAAGCCGCATCAAGAGACGCGCCTGCACCGTCCGTTGCCTGATTGCCGCTGATTTTCACGTGTGCGATGGCAGGAGATGCTGTATGGAGCATGACGCCCCCCCCCTGGTTTTGAGAAACGGTCTGTCCTTGCACGGTAATACTACCGGAGCCGTTGGCGTTTCCGCCGGTAATGGTAAAGCCATCCAATACGGCTGCATTGGTAATGCCGGATCCAATCACCACATGATATGCATTATCTGCAGGATCGCCCGAAATGCCGATGTCGCCGCTAAGAATGGTCGGGTGGGCTTCCCAATTGCGGGCTGCAAGAGAGATTTCGCTGCCCGTAAACCCACCGTAAATCTTCACGTCGGGCAGCATTACAAAGGCGTTGTCGCGATTGCCATTATCGCAGGATGCAACAGAGGCAGAGGCAGAGACAGCGCTGTACAATGGATAATACGTACCTTGTGCTACCCAAATTTCGTTGACTGTCGTGCCTGCTGCAATACGCAAGGCGTCGGACAACTCGCGGAAAGCATTATCCCAACTGCTGCCGTCACCGGTGCCGCCTGATACATTTTTGTTGACATAAAGCGTCGTTCCGGTCACCGTTGTGGAAGATGGCAGTTTTTCATACGCACCGAGAGCAATGATGCTACCACCACTGCTTTTCCGCGCCATGCCATCCAAGTCGGTTGATCCTAAATTGGGAGCGCCCGTATAGCCCTTGTCTGAAACAGGGCTACCGCAAACGTTCAGCCGGTAGTTGCCACCTGTGGCAGGCGCAGAAGCAGCCGCCACAGGATCCATAAACTTGGGATTGTTTGTGTCGCCGGTTCCGTCCAAATTACTGTTTGAGCCGGAAAGATCAGTGCCCTGCACCAAACTGTAATGATATGTTGGCGAGCCATAAACGTTGTTGGTTCCGCTGCCATTGCCCCAAACAATGGAATTATAGACAGTCAAGGTCCCGCCGGTTGCGTATATTCCACTGCCATTTGTGGCATTGTTGCCGCTGATGGTAAGGTTGGTCAGCACTGCTGAGGCACCATCGTGATAGATTCCGCCACCGCCACCGCTCGCCTTGTTGCCGCTGACAAGCGTAGAAACGATTTTGGGCGCTGTCCCTGCGGCGATATACATACCGCCGCCATCGCTCGCTTCGTTGCCGCTCACGATAACGTGCTCAATGGTGGGCGTTACGCCGCTACCGCCGGCAATATACAGTCCTCCACCATTCGAGGCATCTCCTGAACCGTCTGCTTTTCCTCCGGTGATGATAAAACCGTCCAACACAGCCGATCCGGCGCCGTCTATTACCATTACGTGGTAGGCATTACCGATGGCTCCCAAGTCGCCGCTAAGGATGGTGGGGTGCGACAAGGGGTTTAAACCTCTTGCTGTTTCCGTACCCGTAAAACCGCCGTACAATTTCACATTCGGCGGCAGCACAAAAGTGTTGTTTCTGCCGTTAGGACGACAGTCTGTAGCGCTGTAACGCGGTGTGTATGTGCCTTCCGCTACCCAAATTTCATAATCGATTCCGGCATTTTTCGCGGCAAAAAGCAAAGCGTCTGCCAGTACCGGTGTGGCATTTACCCAAGATGAACCGTCATAGTCTGGTGGCGTATGTTGGGAAACATTTTTGTTCACGTAGATTTTGTTATCGGCAGCAGGGGTAATGGCAGTGCTTTCGTAAGCGCCCAAATCCACATGAGCGCCTGCTTTGCGCGGATTGCCGTCCAAGTCGGTTGTTACTGCTGTCAAATTTGGTTTGCCAGCCCCGATTCCGCTGTTATCGTAACGGGTGTCATCCCCTTGATTGTACACCGGACTGCACAAGGTGATGCGATAATTGCCCGCCGTGGTGGGCGCTTCCGTAGCCAATTTCGGAGCAAGAAATAACGGGTCGTTGGCGCTGTTCGTGCCGTCCATGCCTCCGGTTATATTTACCCCTTCCACCAAATTAGATGTATGATTGGGGTAAGCGCCGGCAGCATTGTTATCGGAACTTCCTGCGTCATTTCCCCAGATAATAAGGTTATAGCCATTCGCCAAATTGTATGTTCCCCCTCCGGAAGAGGTCGCATAATTTCCTGCAATCGTGACATTGGTAAGAACAGGAATACTTGCGCCATTATGATACATTCCGCCGCCGTTATCTGCCTTATTGCCTGACAGGAGTACATTGGTCAGTTTAGAAGGAGCATTGTCATTGCAAATTCCACCGCCGTTCGTAGCGGCTTCATTTCCGGATATCACCGCGTTGGTATATTCGGGCGAACTTTCATAATTATATATTCCGCCGCCTTCTCCGTTGCTGCCACTTTTTGTTGCTTTATTTCCCGAAATAATCATTTTCGTGAATTTTGGCTGACCAAAATGATTATATATTCCGCCACCCTGGCGGGAAACATTGTTCTCAATTCTTACGCTGTCAAAGGTCGCCGTACAATTTGCATTGTAAATACCTCCACCTTGGCTGGGGGTTGTGGGGGTTGTGGGGGTTGTGGAGGTCCCGCTTGAAAGTTGTCGAGGAATTCCGTTTCGGAGAATGTGCACATGCGTCAGTTTAGATGCGGTGTTGTTGTAGGCGGTGTTGTAGATACCGCCGCCACGCACAGCCCGATTATCTCGAATAATAACATGACTGATTTCAATAGAAGATGCACTGTATATACCACCTCCACAATTTCGGGGAACCATTGGTGGGGGATCGGTGGGTAAGTCGTCGTTATTGGCTTTTCCGCCTGTAATGGTCAATCCGTCAAGTAAGGCAGTGCCCAAATCACCTGCCGCTATCACTACATGATAAGCGCTGTCGGCGGCGCCCAAGTCGCCATTGAGAATGGTAGGGTGCGATAAGGGGTTTAAATCCCTTGCTTCCAGCGTTGTTTCCGTTCCGGCAAAACCGCCGTAAATTTTCACATCTTTCACTAATACAAAGGCTTTGTCGCGCTCAGTATCGCCATTTCCGGCTTTATACATGGGGGTGTAGGTTCCCTCCGCTACCCATATTTGTTTGATATTGCTGTTGTTTTCTGCTGCTTTCAGTGCTGTGGCTAATTCCGCGCAGGCGTTGCCCCATGAATCGCCGCTGGAGTTACCGGCGCCGCCTTTTTTTACATAAACAATACCACCCGCAGGCGTTACAGTTTGTGCGTGTGCGGAGAATGTGATAAAAAGGAAACAAAAAAGTAAGGCTACCTTGAAAAAGGTAACAGACAGTTGTGTCCGGTTAGTAATCGCCAACTGCCCCTTTTTTTCGGATAAAGGTAGATATCGAGTCATTTGATTTTATGATTTAATTTACATAGATAACCTTTACGTTTAAAGTGCAAAGGTAAACATTGTCAAATTCTAAAACAACCTTTTGTGCAAAATATTTTTTTAAAAGCAAAATAAATTTTTACAGAATGAAACAAAACTGAACCTGCGAAGTTCTCGTAATTCGCAGAGTGTTATGCATTTGTTGGTTCAAAGGTTTATAATGAAAAGGTGAAACCACCCATCACGTTAAATTTTTGCGAGGGGTAAAAATTCCATCGGTTGTAATGATTTCCGGTGAAATTATTGAACTTCACAAAAAATGACATTCGTCTCAGGTATTGATATTCAACGCCAAAATTGAAATCCAAAACGCCTTTCAACTTGTAATAGTCCACGTTTGGCTCAAATGCTTTGGCATATCGCTGTCCGATAGCGAAGGCGTCCAAATTGAACAACAATTTGCGGTATTTGTACTTGGCAGAGAACTCACCGCTCCACATCGGGCAATGCCATGCATAACTTTGAGTGGACAGTTCATAACTGTCGTAATTGGCTTTCACCCTGAGTTCCAATCGCTCATTGGGATTGTAGTAAATTTCGGCGCCGATATTGAATTTGTTCACATTGTCGGTGATGATATTGAAATAATTCTGTGCTTTGGAATAGGCAGTGTCGTTCACAAAGAACATTTCCCTGTCCGAAGTGGTGAAATTTGCTCGCAGATAGTAGGATAACTTGGACGTAATGGCGCCTTTCAACCCTCCATATATGTTCAGTTTCATATTGGTGATTGGAAGGGAAAGCCCCGGTGTGATAAACGGGTTTTCTTCAATGATATCGCGATAGGTATTGGTTTTCAACGAACCGTCAATACCCAGAAAAGGAATGAAAACATCTTTCAGCAAGGTGAACTGAAATTCCACTTTCGGATAAATCTTATATTGCAGCACTCCTTTTCCTTCCTTGTAGAGGGAAGCCCGCATGCCCACTTCCAAACGGATACTGTCATTGTCCATCACAAACCAGGGATTGGCGCTCAAGGCAAAATTGCTGTGCAAGGAGTCAAACGCCTCACTGCGTGTGTAATACTCGAAATCAATATTGCCGCCGAACATATTGTTGTCTAATTGTGCATTCACGTTGACATCATGTTCCTTGAATTTGCGAATGTCCGCAAAAGGCAGCAAATCGCCGTGACTGTCTGTTTTGTTGCCTGTATATCCGTATGAGCCTTGCACATTGTAGTTCAACTGGCTGGTGCGATAGTGCGATGAGCGAAGTCCTATGCGGGCGTCGGCAAAAGTGTAGGATTTGCTGACCTCATCTTTCAGCATCAGGGTGTCTATACCCGGCTGATAACCATAGTTGTGCACTATTTTGTTGCCTATTCCGGCATCGCCGTAGAGATAGGAACTGCGGTAGAATTTTTGCCCGAACAACTTCACGTTGGCATCGCTGTAACCGGCATATACGGATTTTTCATTTTCTAATTTCACATTGCCGAACATTCCATCGTATTTTACGATGACTCCGGCAGCGAATTTATCATTGCGCAGGCTGTTGAGCGCCACGTCCAGCATGGGATGCATTCCCGTTCCTATCCCTGCTTTTACATAGCTGTGGTACAGCTTGTTGAGCGGAAGCGGCTGCAATTTAGCAGGTGTAATCGGTGTAATGTCCGGCTGAATGTCTATACGGCGTGATTTAATGGTATATTTGAAGGTCGGTTTCACACGCGCCGTGTCATTCAGATCAGGTAGTGGGCTGATTTTCTGCGCATCCACCACCGATGGCTCGTAAGGGCGCACCAAAACCAACTCTTTGCTCAGGTTATCGGATTCCTGAGCATAAAGCGCCGCCGTTGCCGTCAAAATCAAAACGCCGGTAATGAACAACTGTTTCCAGAAAGCTATCTTCATCTTTTCCATCTTTGGATTCTTCATTTTTAATTCGTCATTCCCTTATTTAATTTCCACCTCCAAATCGTCCTGTTTCACTTCCTTCACCGCATTGGCTTTCGCTTCGAGAGCTCTTTTCTTCGCGTCGGCAAGAACAATGACTCCGTCATCTTTCGCATCATAATTTTCTATGACGCTTTGAAGGGTATGTATTGCCTGAAAAGTATCGTTTTGAGCGGCATAAATGTCACTCAACGCGATGAAACTTTTTGCCATAAAGTATTGATGCGGCGTGTTTTTGGCTACAAAGTCAAAAACCTCGTCCTCTGCTTCTTTCAGTTTGTCTTGCTGCATCAGTATTTCGATGATATGAAATTTTGACTCTGCGCCTTCCAAACTGCTGACCTCTTTTGCCACCTCGCGGAACTTTTCCAGCGATGCGTCGTACTGCTTTTCTTCTTGCAGGGAACGCGCCAAAATGAAGGTGGCTTCGCGCACATACTCTTCCGGCAAGTCCTTGTCGTTCAGCACTTTTTCAGTGGCTGTTATTGCTTCCTTGAAATTGCCGAGCCTGAACCGGCTACGCATCACGCCGATTTTGGCGTCGAGGATATTGCTTGCCATTTCGGCTTCGTTCTCCATTTTTTGGTAGGATTTGAGCGCTTCCGCGAATTTTCCCTGATTGAAATAGATGGCAGACGCCGACATCAGCGCCTGTTCGGTGAACATATTGCGTGGCTGCGAAATGACATACTCAAAACCTTTCATCGCCTCGTCCAACTTGCCGGAACGCAGGCGACAGTCAGCCAAATAGAAGGTGGCATTGACTTTGAACGAACCGAACGGAAATTTTTCCAAATACAGGCTCAGGCTGGCGGATGATTTGTCGCAATCTCCTGTCATATACACATTTTCCGCTGCCTTGTAAGTTAACGAGTCCTGTTCGCTCAAACTGACGTTGGAGACAGTGCCCAAACTGTTGGTGTAACTCACGTAGTCATCCACCCTGTTCATATCCACATACACCGTCCTGATGCCAATGAGCGCATCACGGGCTTCCACCGATGAGGGATATTCCGCGATCACTTTTTGGTAGTATTTCACCGCTTCCTGCCCCTTGTCCATATTATAATGTACGATTCCCAGTTGAAGCAGCGATTTGCTGACGTAACTGCTTTTCGGATGGTTGGTTATCAGTTTGTTGAAAGAGTTGACCGCCAATTGTCCTTTGCCCATGGAAACGAAACTTCGTCCCATTTCGTAGAGAGCGTCGGGCGTGTAGGATGATGAAGGATATTTTTCCAGCAGTTGTGTCAGCGTTTCTATTTTTTTCTCGTGGCGGTCGAGCAGGCCGTAGGAAAACCCTTTCTGGAAATAGGCGTATGCAGGGGTTGACATCCCCATAGCAATGGATTTATCGTAGTTTTCGATGGCTACCCAGTAGGCAGGCTTCATAAAATAGCAGTCGCCAAGCCGGTTGTAGGCATCGGCAACATTTTTGGAAGGCGCATCGCCCATTGCTTTCACAAATTTGGTAAACCAGTCGAGCGCTTCGGAGTATTTTTTCTGGCTGAATGTGGCGTATCCCAAGCCATAGTTCGCTAATTTGTACTCTTCGGTTTGTGCCGCGTCGGGCATGGTGAGATATTGCCGATATTCCGAATAGGATTCGGAAAAACGCTGCTGCCGGTAGTACGATTCGCCTTTCCAGTAGTGACAGCGGGCGGCAAGCAGATTGTCGAAACGCGCGTTTTCAAGTGATTTATCGAACAGTGCAATGGCTTCCTCAAATTTCAAGTCATTGAACAGTTCCAAGCCGCGAAAAAACGCCACCCGTTGGTAAGCGCGGTTCACATTGTTGTCCTTCACCCTTATCTTGTCAATGGATTCGAGCGCCAGCCGGTAGTTGCGCGTGGTAGTGTAAGCGGTTACCAGATAATTGTATGCCTCGTCCACCCTGTCGGAATAGGGATATTTGATGATGAACCCGTTGAAACTCTTGATGGATTCGTTGAATGGAGACATCAGCAGTTCGTAACTCAGCACGGCGAAATTGAAATGGGCGTTTTCCTGCGCCGCCTCGTCAAATTTCATTTGTGCAGCCGATGAAAAAGCCAAACGCGCTTTGTGCTTGTCGCCTTCTTTGATGTAGCAATCGCCCAAATGGCAAAGTGCATTCTGCCCCAGGGCGCTGGGACTTCCGGACGCTTTTTCAAAATACTTGATCGCTTTGGTGTATTCCTCAGAGTGGTAATAGGCGTATCCCAGTTGGTAATTGTCTTCCACCGTCGGGCTTTTGCTGGTGATGTACTGTTCGAGGTAGGGTATCGCCTCTTTGTAGCGTTCCAAGCGGTAATATGATTCGCCGACAATGCGCATCACTTCATCCTTGCGCTTTTCGTTGGTTTCGCCAAGCAGTTTGGGCGCATTTTCTATCACATGCTCATATTTCTCCTGCATAAAATAGATTTGTGATACATAATATGGTGCGATGCTGCCGAAAGTTTCGTTGTCTTTCAATCGCAAAAAACCTTGCAAGGCGGTTTCGTAATTTTTATCTGAATAATTAATGTGCGAATAGTAGTAAAGCGCCGGCAAAGCATATTTGGAGTCTCCGTCTTTTATCTGCGAAAAGGCGGCGCGGGCTTTGATGTTGTCCAATTGCAGAAAATGGCTGTGCCCCAGCAGAAAATAGTATTCGTCCGAGATATTGGCGTCCAACTCGCGCGGCGAAACGATTTCAAAACGCTCAATGGCTTTTTTGTATTTCTTGTTGTTGTAATGATAGCGTGCCATCCTGAAATTCGCCAGCGGCGTCTTAGGGTTGTCGGGGTTGTTTTTGATGAACCGGTTGAGCAGGTTTTCTGCATCATTCTGGTTTAACTCAATGGCACACAATGCGGTATAATACTCCGCATTGGAATACACAAAACTGCGATGGTCGCTCGAAGTCTCCATCACATCCGCAAAACACTTTCGCGCAGCAACGTATTTCTCTTTTTCGTACAACTCCAACGCTTGTTTGTACAAGGCGTCAGGGTCGTACTGCTTGACGGTTTTCTGCGCCAACGCATTGGTGAACAGACAAATAAATACTACGCAACATACGAATACTCTCTTGAACATATCTTGTTTTTGAACAAAAAATATACAGAATAAAAATCAGGTAAAGGTAGGAATTTTATTTTTAATTACCAAAATTTGTTGCCCCGCTAGGATTCGAACCCAGACAAACAGAACCAGAATCTGTGGTGCTACCATTACACAACAGGGCAATTTTTCGGGGACAAAAGTAATAGTTTTTTATCAAAATTCAAAAGGTTCATAAAATTGGCTATTTTTTTTTGAGAGGCTATTTTCGCAAAGTCGAAATTTGCGGTGTTTTGTCCCGCAGGGACAGCATTTTATTAACCGTATGCTTCAGCTTACGGTGATGTGGATACGACTACAGCCAAGTCCCGCAGGGACGACACAGAAAGACAACAAAGTGCCGTCCCTGCGGGACTACGGCGCAGAGGGTGTCCTCTGTCCGTAGATTAAAATCTACGGTTAATAAAGTGTAGTCCCTGCGGGACTCGAAAATTTAGCCTATTTTATGGCTAAATCTTTTTGGGAGGTACGGTCAATTGATTTTAATCACCGTGATGCCGCTGCCGCCCTGTTGTATGTCCTCGTCGTCGAAAGAGGCTACGGAGGGCGATGTTTTCAGATATTGGCGAATCATCTGGCGCAGAATGCCGTTGCCTTTGCCGTGCAGAATACGTACCTCGCCGATGTTCAGCATGGATGCATCATCCACCAGTTTCTCCACTTTGGGAAGGGCTTCTTCTGTGCGCATTCCGCGAACGTCGATGGACGGCTTGAACCGCAGCCTTCTTTCGCCGACGTTGAACACCTGCAGAGACGCATGCCTCGGCTCCACGTTTTTCTTGTGCCCGTTCTTCGATATTTTCGTCAGCCGTGATGCCGGAAGCGTGCTGCGCAATTGCCCCAAAGCGATGGTGACATTTTCGCCCTTGATTTCCAACACCTCGCCGGAGGTTTCCTGACTGTCCACCTGCACCATGTCGCCTTTACGGATGGTGGCGTCCTGCGGCGGCTCGCTGCTGACGGCTTCCGGTTGCCTGCTCTTGTCGGTTGCCGCCTTTTTCTGTTCCCGTTCTTTCAGTTTGGCTATTTTCCGCCGAATGCGCTCTTCTTCATCGTTTGCGCTTTGCGGTTCCTTTGTTTTGAACGCTTCCAGCGCTTTACGCGCCGTCTTGGTGCTTTCCTTATCTGCCTGATTTTCTCGAATGGAGCGGATGGTGTTTTCGATCATCCTGTTGGTGTCTGCCAGCAGTAACTGCGCCTCTTTTCGCGCATTTTCGATGATGATTTTGCGCTCCTGTCCTAATTTTTCCAGTTCGGTCAGTTGCTTTGCCGCAATTTCGCTTAGACGCTTCTCGTGCTTGCGTATGTCTTCCCGCTTGTGTTCCCAATAACGTTTGTCGCGCTCAATTTCGTGCAGGTGTTTCTCAAAATCCACAGTCTGATGTCCGGCTTTGTCGGCGGCTTCGGCGAGAATGCTTTCGGGAAGTCCTGTTTTTCTGGCTATTTCAAAAGCAAAGGAACTGCCCGGCTTGCCTGTTTCCAAACGGAAAAGCGGCTGCATCAACCGACTGTCGTACAGCATGGCGCCGTTGACAATGCCCTCTGTGGAGGAGGCAAAGTGTTTCAGGTTGCTGTAATGCGTGGTGATAACGCCATATACGCCTTTTGTGTTGAGATTCGAAAGGATGGCTTCGGCAATGGCGCCGCCGATAGTGGGTTCTGTGCCTGCGCCAAATTCGTCAATCAAAATGAGCGTGTGTGGGGTTGCCTGCCTGACGAAATGCTTCATGTTCAGCAGGTGCGAACTGTAAGTGCTCAGGTCGTTGTCAATGGACTGTTCGTCGCCGATGTCAATGCAGATACTGTTGAACAGCCCCATTTCCGAATTTTCGGACATGGGAACGAGCAAGCCGCACTGGAACATATACTGCACCAAGCCGGTCGTTTTCAGGCAAACGCTCTTGCCGCCCGCATTGGGTCCCGAAATGAGCAGTATCCGGTGGTCGGTGGTCAGCGTGAGGTCCAACGGGATGACCTCGCGGTTTTCTTTGGCGAAATTCACATACATCACAGGATGTACTGCCCGCTTCCACTCAAATGCCTGCCTGTTGTTGAATATTGGTTTTACGGCTTTCAGACGGACAGCAAGCAGCGCTTTGGCGCGGATGAAATCCGTTTTTCCAAGAAAGGCGAAAGCGTGCAGCAATTCCTCGATGTACGGACGGATCTGGTCGGCAAAAACGGTAAGAATACGAATGATTTCGCGCTGTTCGGCAAAGGATAGTTCACGGATGGCATTATTGACAGCCACCACTTCGGCAGGCTCGATGTAGGAAGTGCGCCCTGTCGCCGATTCGTCGTGCACAATGCCGTTCATCTTGCGTTTGTCCGATGTGTTGACCGGAATGACGGTACGTCCGTCGCGCACAGACGGCGTTACACCTTCGTCCACCAAGCCGTCCGTTTGTGCCTGCTTGATGATTCGCTGCATGGTACGCGCCACCGACGCTTGTTTGGATGCTATTTCGCGGCGAATGTCAGCCAGCGCGGGCGAGGCATTGTCGCGTACATGTCCGTTGTGGTCAATCAGTTTGTCAATTGCCTTCACCCATTCTGGAAAGCACTGTACATCGTCCGTCAGGCGGCGCAACAGCGGGTATTGCTCTCTGCTGCGGAAGAAAGCAAGTATGTTACGGATGCTTTCCAACGATTTTTTCAGCGCAAACACGTCTTCCACCTGAGGAAAAGTGCCCGGAATGGCGATATGGCGCAGCATCGGCGTCACGTCAAAAAAATGGCAGTCGGGGAAAGTTTCCATCAGGCATATCTGCCGGAATTCTTCGGTTTGCCCCGTCAAAAGGTCAATCGTGTCGAACGAGGTTAAAAATGCCATCTCGTCCACCTTTTCAACACCCAGGGGCGACAAACACCGCTCTTTCAGCCATTCGCGGATGACAGGGAAATTGATTTTCGCTTCAAAATTATCAGGATAAATCATTAATGAGAACTGTTTTTTTGGCAAACATACTGCTTTTTTCCGAAAATGTGTAATCAATTTTTTGTTATTCAAAAAATGTGCTTATCTTTGCGCTCTCAAAATAAAAGGGCCCCGTAGCTCAACTGAATAGAGCATCTGACTACGGATCAGAAGGTTACAGGTTTGAATCCTGTCGGGGTCACTTCACAAACAAAGCCTTGCAGTAAAAAACTGCGAGGTTTTGTCTTTTTTGGGCATACAGTGGTGATTCGATAGTGATTCATTGTGATTCATGATACAGTGGTGATTCATTGGTAAACGCATCCTGATCCACACGCATGCGAGGGTGATGTCCACTCGCGGTAAAAACGAGTGAACAATGTATCACCATTGTCTCACAACCAAATCACTATCGAATTGTCAATTGTATTTTGTATTTTCTATAAATATGATTATTTTTGCGGGAAATATTTATCATAAATAATGATGCAATTACGAAACATAGTACCTATCTTTTTATGCACAGTCCTTGCTGTTTCGTGCCCTTTCTTTATTGAAGCACAAACACCACCGCCGGCAGTTTCCGTGACAGGTATCATTTTCGATGAAGAGGGCGAGCCGCTGCCGGGCGTCAATGTTTACGTGAAAAATCCCATGCGGGGAACTTCAACCAATGGCGATGGGCAATTTACCTTTCATTTCCCCAAAAATTATCAGGCGCAATATCTCTACCTTTCGTCAATAGGGTATCACACAGATAGTGTCTGGTTGGACGATAAAAGAGCCATGCTGGATATATCCCTGAAACCGGATGTGCTGACGATGGATGAAGTAGTGGTTACATCGCAGGTGAAACCCGAAAGCGAAATCAGTATTCTGCGAAAGGCATTTGACCGTATTTTGGCGAATTATCCGACAAATCCCGTCAATTACAGTGTTTTTTACAGAGAAACCACCAAAATGATGGATGGACAGTATGCAGCCGTAGCCGAAGCCATGCTGGACATATTTAAAAACAGTTACAACAAACCGAAGGACAGAGGGCAGATAAAAATTGAGAAGTCAAGAAAGAATATCATCCCGCAGTATGATTCCATTGTTTTTATGTACTTTTACGGGGGACCATACGCCTTTATTGCCAAAGACTATGTCTTAACCCGAGCCAAACTGATCAATCCTGCTCATTTTAATCAGTTTAGATATAAAAAAGCAGGAATGACCCGTTTTGAGGGACAAGATGTGTATATCATTGATTTTTCGTCCAGCAAAAACGATATAAACGGTCGTTTGTTCATTAATAAAGCAGATTATGCCTACGTCAGGATAGAAATTAAGACAGCCCAAACTATACAGGACAATGGATTTGACAGGTCGCATATATCTGAGGCAATTCAATATATTCCCCATCAGGGAAAATGGCACCTGCACCAGATCAAATATACGGAATACAAACATATTCACAGTAGCGGAATCATTTTTGACTGTTCGCTGGAACACTTGACGGTGCAGATTAAAACGGATTCGGTAAAAACCATTCCCTCCAGACAGCGGCTATTGTACAACAATCCTTTCTATGAAATGGCAAAGGATTATGACCCAAAATATTGGGATGGCTACAATATTATACAACAGGATGAATCGCTGCAGGAAGTTCTCGAATCCCTGCATTCCATTGAAGAAATCAACAAAGCGATGACCAAGCAATTTGACAGGGAACAGGCAGAAGAGCCTAAAAAACGGCAGAAGAAATAAATGGATGTTTTTTACCACATACGAAACCTGTTGATCCAGCCCAGCGTGCAGTGGGCAGCCATCGCTTCCGAAAACAAAAGTATCAAGCGTGTTTTCTGCGGGTTTGTTTTTCCGTTGCTGTTGCTGATAGCAGTCTGTGTCCTGTTGGGATCGGTTCTGTTTGCGTCACGCATCGATTTTTCCGCCGTTTCTGTGGTGAAAAGAATGCTACTGCTGTTTGCTTCGCTGAGCGCAGGCTTGTACCTGTCCGCTTTCCTCATCAACACCACCATGATTCATCTCTGCCAACGCAATATACAGGGCGTTTTTGCGCTCATGGCGTATTCGTCAAGTGTTGCCATGTTGCTGATAGCGATGGTGGAATTGCTGCCTTTTCCGTATTTAAAGGAACTTTTAGTGTTGATGTTTTATTCCGTTTTTCTCTATTGGCGCGGCATTCCAGCAATACTGGACATTCCCGCAGGTAAACGGGGCGCGTTTATCGTGTTATCGGTGGTGACGTCGGCTGCCGGTTACGCTTTGCCGTTTTTCCTATTCAGCAAAATATTAAATGCCATTTAAAATTGAATGATTCCTTGAATGAAGGCTTATCTTGATTTATTATCGCACGTAATGGCGAGCGGTGTTGAAAAAAACGACCGCACAGGCGTCGGCACGCGCAGTGTGTTCGGCTATCAGATGCGTTTCGACTTGTCAAAAGGTTTTCCCTTGCTCACTACCAAGAAATTACACACACGGTCTATCCTCCACGAGTTGTTGTGGTTTCTGCAAGGCAGCACCAACATAGCCTATCTGCGGGACAACAAAGTTTCCATTTGGGACGAATGGGCTGACCCACAAGGGGAATTAGGTCCCGTGTATGGCTACCAGTGGCGCTCGTACCCTACGGCAGACGGTCGCCACATCGACCAGATCAGTGAGGTGTTGAAGTCCATCCGCAACCATCCCGATTCGCGCCGGCATATTGTGTGTGCGTGGAATGTCGGCGACATCGACAAGATGGCATTGCCGCCCTGCCATGTCCTTTTCCAGTTTTATGTTGCCGATGGAAAACTGTCGTGCCAACTATACCAGCGCAGTTGCGACATCTTTCTCGGCGTGCCGTTCAATATCGCCTCTTATGCCTTGCTCACCGCCATGATAGCACAAGTGAGCAACCTGCAAGCGGGCGATTTTGTACACACCCTCGGCGATGCCCATATTTACCTGAATCACCTCGAACAGGTACAGTTGCAACTCACCCGCGAGCCGCGCCCCTTGCCAACACTCAAACTGAATCCTGCCATCAAGTCTCTTTTCGACTTCCGGTTTGATGATATTGCCATTGAAGGCTACGACCCTCATCCGCATATCAAAGGGGAAATAGCGGTGTGACCACATAATGATACAGCTCATTTCGGATATAAAGAGCCGGTTGTCGGATGTCTGCCAGAATGTTGAAATGGACGGGATGGTGCGCATTTTATTGTCCCACTATTTGAATATGTCGCTACCGGAAGTATTTCTCAACCCTGACCGCATGCCGGATGCCAAAAAACAGGCTGCCTTATGGGATGCAGTGGACGAACTTCGGCAACACCGCCCTATCCAATACGTCATTGGGGAAACGGAATTTTACGGACTGACATTTAAACTGACGAGCGACGTTCTGATTCCCCGTCCGGAAACGGAAGAACTGACGGATCTGATTGTTCAGGATGCCCGTCGGATGTCACAAAATACGGCACTGAAAATATTGGACATAGGCACCGGAAGCGGTTGCATAGCGGTGTCCCTTGCCTCAACGCTGCCTTCGTCCGAGGTCTGGGCGGTGGACATTTCGCAACAGGCTTTGAAGGTAGCAGAACAAAATGCCGCAATGAACCGGGTACACGTGCATTTTCGATATGCCGACATCCTTTCGGAGCAGGATGCCTTTGCGTCCGGCGAACTTTTTGACATCATCGCAAGCAATCCGCCCTACGTGACGCAACAGGACAGAGCGGAAATGCAGGACAATGTGCTCAACTACGAACCCCATTCGGCGCTTTTCCCCGAAGGCGATAATCCATTGGTGTTTTACGAGCGAATAGCCCTTTTCGGGAAAAAACATCTTCAACCGGAAGGACGCCTGTATTTTGAAATCAACGAATCTTTCCCCAACGAAACCGAGACTATCCTAAAACGATTTCAATACCAAGATATTGCACTAAAAAAAGATATGCGGGGAAAATGGAGAATGGCAACCGCCAAATTGACAATTTGATGATATACTATTCGAGAACAGCCGCAAATCCACCGTTGCGTGCCATCTTAACGTGAATGGTATCGCCTTTTTTCACCTCTTTCCGGTTGATATTGTAGTCCATACCTTGTCCGTTGGCATTGGGACCGTCTTCAAAAGAGTGGATTGAAAACGTTTTTCCGGCAGGGAGAAAATTCAGGGTAATATCAAATTCACGATATCTTTCGGCATTGTTGGTAATGCCGCCAATCCACCATTTGTTGCCGTTTCGTTTGGCTACGATGGCATATTGTCCGGCTTCGGCTGCCAGCGATTTGGTTTCGTCCCAGATAACCGGAACGGAAAAGATAAATTCCGAACAATCGGGGTTTTCCTCAAACCGTCTCGGGTTTTCGGATAACATCTGTAAACCGCTTTCCATGACGACAAAATACGCCAAATGGTGCGCCCGTGTGCCCACGCTTGCAAAATTATAGCCCCAACCTTGCTTCAGATGTTCTGGCTGCGTATTTAAAAGCGAACCGGGTGTGAATGACATCGGACCTGTCACATTTCGCATAAACGGCAGGTAAAGGCTGTTGTCGGGAATCGTCCCGCTACCGTATTCCAAGCCGCGAACGCCTTCATACGACAGGATATTGGGATATTTGTATTCCAAGCCGACCGGTTTGTAGGAACCGTGAAATTCCACAATCATTTTGTGTTTGGCTGCTTCCTTTGCCGCTTGTTCGTAGAAATTAACTATCCACTGATCGCTTCTGTCCATGAAATCAATCTTAAATCCTGCCACGCCCATTTTTGAATAATATTCAAACAGATTGTACTCATTTTCGTCCAAATCCTGTTGTATGGCGGGATAAAACATCCAGATGCCGATTTTCACATTCTTGCTTTTCCCGTAGCGCACCACTTCGGGCAAGTCGAGCGCGGGAATTACTTCATGCGATGTTTTCACCCATTCGTGTTTCACCGACCATCCGGCATCTATCAGCACGTAGGGGATCTTGTTTTTGGCTGCAAAATCAATGTAGCGTTTGTAGGTTGGAGTGTTAATTCCTTGCCGGTAGGTTACTTCCGGTCCGTAATCCGTATCGCGGTTGATGTAATCCCAAAAGGCTTGCCCGGGCTGAATCCACGACACATCTTCGATGGCGCAGGGCGGCGCTAATCGTCCCACCATCGTGCTTTCGATGATTTGTCCGTCGTTGTTGTTGTCCGTGATGATAAACCAGCGCCATGGAAATTCGCGCGTTCCTGCTGTTTTGGCGATATAGTCAGCCTCTTTGGTGATTTTTATCAATCCGGAGGTGTCAACCGTCTGTTCCAAAGGTGCAGAAGGGAATGCGGCAGAAAGTCTGTTTTTCACGCCTTCACCACGAAGAAACATATTCGGATAATCGTTGATGTCGGCTTCCGAGAAAAGGATTTTCACCCCTTTCCGCGTGTCTATCAACAAGGGAAGCACCGCCATCTGGAATCCCGGTTTCCAGTCTTTGGACGCTATATGCGAATAGGGTTCTTCATACACAGAGGCAAAGCCGCGCGTGTCGCCGGCATACTGCAAATGCAGCAGGTAATCATCAGGAAGTGACAGATTAAAGCCTTCGTTGAGCACTTCTATTTTCCCTTTTTTACGGGTGATAAACCGACAGGCAATCCCATCGTCGAAAGCGCGAAATTCCACCGAATAATCGCCTTTGAAATGGAGCAGTAACTTGTTGCAGTGATTTTTAATGGTTGAAAATTTGAACGGCACCACCGGTTTCACGTCTTCTTTTATTTCCGAGCGTTGTTGTCCTGCAAGTTTGGGCTGCTTGCCCAAAGTTTCGGTGGACAATTGCAAGTTTAAATCGCTTTGAAACAGCACAGTTCCATGGGATGAAACCGTATAACTGATTTTATCGGCAAGATTGACCGATACTTTTATTCTTCCATCGGGGGAAAGCAGTTCAAGTGGTTTCTGCGCATAAGCCGTGCTCATGAAACAGAGTAAAATAAGGCTGAACAGAGAGATGTTTTTGACAGACATGATGTTTCGTTTAAAATTTATCCTGCAAAATTAGTGAAAATCTTCCTATTTCAAAGTGTGCAATGAAAAAAGTTTTTTACAGAGCAATTATCGTTTTGCGACCTTTTGTAATTCGTTATTAAATAAAGATTTCCTTTTTCAGTATTTCGTATATTTCCTGCCACGATTTCAGGAAAAACTTTGTTTCGAGGTCTGCAAGTTGTGTAAAGACGGCGGAAGTATAAAAAACATCAGCGGCTTGAGTATCTGTAAAACTTTTATCCCGAATCAACATTTCCACCACTTTTTCGCCAATAATTTCTATACCGCTAATCATTTTATAATCGATGTAATCAAGCATTTGCAACGAGTTTAGCGTACAAAAACAAATTTGGTGGTTTTGTTTCGGATAAACGAGTTGTCCGAAAAAGTCGTTGCGCGAAATTTCGTTTCTTAAAAACATGTCCAACTCCCGCTGAATTTTATCATCTGCCACAGGACCTTCTACTATATCGTAATCATGCGTTATCTTTAGTGATTTCCTGTTTTTTATCACAAAATCAAACCATTCATCGGAATAATCTTCAAACCGTAAAACGTTGAAATTCTTGTCGTCATAAGTATTCTCATCAAACTCAAATTCTGTTATAAAGCCGTTGGTATGTTTTCTGTTGCCTTTCCTGAAAGCCCAATTTTCAGCCTGTTCCTTAAATCTTGTTACATAAAAACCGACACCGAAATCTTTTCTCGGCTCACAGTGAGACAAGTCTATTTCGACAACCGGAGTATAGCTTCCGTGATAAACTTTCATCTTATACCTCCATTTTCCCGACAAACTTCGTATAAATCTCTTACGACCCAATACTTGCAGTCAGTGTGCAACGCCCACCAATGCCTGTTCAGAAAATCCAAACCACCGTATTTTTTAAGATATAGATAGGCCTTCTGAATGTTCATTTTGTAGGCAGCGGCAAATTCAGGAATTATAAAAGTAATGAAACTTACTTTGTCGCTTGTTACCTTGTCTAACTCTGTTACCATCATCTTTTCGTTTAAAATTTATCCTGCAAAATTAGTGAAAATCTTCCTATTTCAAAGTGTGCAATGAAAAAAGTTTTTTACAGATGAAAAGTAATATTATTTTTGCCATCCGTAAAATATTTTGCTTTCT
>JAITTD010000090.1 GCA_031287245.1 Bacteroidales bacterium | reverse complement strand
AGCACCTCTCAAAAATCTTTTGACTTCATTCTTTGAAATTAGCATAAATTGTTGTTTCTTTGTGCGTCCGTAGTGTTCAAAAGGACTAAAAATATTACCTGATGAAGTCAATCATTCGTACCCTGTTTAAAAGCGCCGGAAGCAGAATTCTTGTACCTGTTATTCTGGTTGTTCTCATTGCCATATCGTTGATTTGCTACTCATTCATCCATCGTCATACCGACAAAAATGAATGGATATTGCAAATGAATATGCAATTGCTGAAAACCCATCATTTTGAGCCGCCCCAGATAGACGACCGTTTCTCCGAAAAGGTGTATTCGGCATATCTGAAAGCGCTCGACCCTTATAAACAGTATCTTACAAAGGAAGATATTGCCCAAATGGATAAGCACAAACTGTTGATTGACAACCAAATAAACAACAACACCTACGAACTTTATGATTTGTCGATACAGTTGTGGGAGAAACGATTTACCGAGACACAGTCCTTTTATCGGGACATTCTCGCGCAGCCATTCGATTTCCATCAAGATGAAAACTATGAATCGGACTCCGACAAAACCGACTGGGCAGCCAACAGCAGTGAGTTGAAAGACAGATGGCGCAAAGAATTGAAATACCGCGTGCTTTCCAATGTATATACTGCGATGAAAAGCAATGAAACAGCGGCAGACACGGCAAAGAAAGCGAGTTTTGAAGAAATGGAAGCCGATGCTCGAAAGAAAGTGCTAAAAACCTACAACGATGTGTATCAATACCGAAGCAAACTGAAAGAAGAAGACCGTTTTGCGACCTACGTGAACGCTATCACCTCAGTGTTTGACCCCCATACGCAATATCAAACCCCGATGGAAAAGGATAATTTTGAAATCCAGTTGTCGGGACAGTTCGAGGGGATTGGCGCTACCCTGCAAGTATCTGACGGATACGCCAAGGTGAGAGATATAGTGCCGGGCAGTGCATCGTGGATGCAGGGCGAGTTGAAAATCAACGACTTGATTATGCGAGTAAAGCAGGAAAAAGAGGAAGAAGCGGTCAATATTTATGGGATGCAGTTGGACGACGCCGTGAAGTTGATTCGTGGCAAAAAAGGCACCAAAGTAACGCTTACCGTGAAAAGTTTGGACGGCACGATACACGACATCACCATCACCCGCGATGTGGTGATATTGGAAGAAACGTACGCCAAGTCAGCCATTCTGACCGACCCCAACCGGAACATAAAGGCAGGATATATCTTTTTGCCGAGTTTCTACGTAGATTTCAAGCACGACGCCACCGGTCGTTCCTGTGCCGACGATGTGGCAAAGGAAGTAGAAAAGTTGAAAAACGAAAAAGTACAGGGCATCATACTTGATTTGCGCAGCAACGGCGGCGGTTCGCTACCGGAAGCCGTGCAGGCATCGGGATTATTTGTCGGCACCGGTCCTGTTGTTCAAACCAAAGCCAATCCGGGTATTCCCCGCGTGATGAACTCCAGAGGCAACGTAGCCTACGACGGACCGATGGTGATATTGGTCAATTCCATCAGCGCATCGGCTTCTGAAATTATGGCAGCCGCCATGCAGGACTATCAGCGGGCTATCGTCATCGGCGGAGCGAGCACGTATGGAAAAGGCACCGTTCAAATGTTAGCCGATTTGGACGAATCGTTTGCCGGCAACGCAACCATCAACGGCTTGAAACCGCTCGGGATGCTGAAACTGACCATTCAGAAGTTTTTCCGCATCAACGGCGGTTCCACCCAGTTGAAAGGCGTGACTCCGGACATCATTCTGCCCGATATATACAGCGAATTGGGCGTGGGAGAACGCTTTGAGGACAACAGTTTGCCGTGGACTTCGGTGCCCCCTGCCAATTATAACAAATGGAAAAATCCAGTGCCGGTGCCACAAGTGCAGCAAAAAAGCAAGGCACGAACATCCCAAAACGGTGATTTCCGGCTGTTTGCCGAACAAATTGCCAGCATGAAGAAGATGAAAGACGAAAGCAATCTCTCGCTCAACATGGATAAATTCCGTCAAGCGGAAGAAAAACGCAACGCCGGAAACAAGGCGTTCGACGAATTTAACAAAAAAGAAACCCGTCTTGCCATAGAATCTTTGACTGCAGATAAAGCAGCCATGGGAACCGATACGGTGAAAATATCCCGCGCCAAAAAATGGATCGGCAATCTGAAAAAGGATATTTATTTGGAAGAAGCGGTGGCGGTGATAGGCGACATAAAATAACGCAGATGAATAAGATAATCGAATCGCTCAAAAAAAATGTCAACATATTACTGCAAGACCATCATATCCCCGAATACAGATATATTCCGCGCCCAACGCGCTTGTTGCCCAATGTGAATCGCATCGCGGAGATGATGGATTTGGCGAAATCACTTCTGTTTCCCGGGTTTTTCGGCGATGCAAAAATCAACGAGGATTCGCAGGAATATTATATGAATGTGTATATGGAAAAACTCTATTCCGTACTGAAAGAACAGATACACACAGGTTTATGCTTTTCGGATGACAAGGAACACAAAAATTCGGAGGACTTGGCATTGGCTTTTATCAACCGCTTGCCGGAGATTAAACGCCTGCTTGCCACCGATGTGAAAGCCGTATATGACGGCGACCCCGCAGCCACCAACCATAGCGAAGTCATTTTTTGCTATCCTGCCATCCTTGCAATGGTGCACTACCGCGTGGCTCACGAACTGTTGTCGATGGACATTCCTGTATTGCCACGCATCATCACCGAAATGGCACATTCGGCGACCGGAATCGATATTCACCCGGGTGCACAGATTGGAGAATATTTCAGCATCGACCACGGGACGGGCGTGGTGATCGGCGAAACCTGCATCATCGGGAAACACGTGAGGCTTTATCAGGGCGTTACGCTGGGCGCCAAGAGCTTTGCGCTTGACGAAGAAGGCTTGCCCATCAATGTGCCGCGACACCCAATATTGGAGGACAACGTGATTGTATATTCCAACTCTACCATATTGGGACGCATCACCATAGGACACCATTCCATTATCGGAGGTAATATCTGGCAGGTATTCAGCGTGGCGCCCCATTCGCGCATCATCCAGAAAAAAGCCGTCACCTCCAATTTTTCCGACGGAGGAGGAATATGAAAGACAG
>JAITTD010000076.1 GCA_031287245.1 Bacteroidales bacterium | reverse complement strand
CTTGGTTCATGGTATTTTGCAGACGAACAGGCAGAAGAATTGGAATATCTCTTTTCGGCTGAATTTCGGAATAATGACAGTATTCTGATAAAACGACAGGAAACCACGTATTTTCCTTCCGGTATGCAGTTTTTTGAGAATGACACCGCAGAGCGTTTCCTTGGCTTTTGGGCTAAGAATAAATATTGCGGCAATTTTGCCCGCTATTTTCTGCAAAAGGATTCATTAAGTTTCGTATATACTACCACCCATTTAAGCAAAAAAGACACAACCATTACATATAAAATTCGATTTGTTGATTCAAACCGTTTTGAATTATTAAAAGATGGTCAGATACTACCATATAAACGATTCTATCATCAGCAGGCAGGGCATCAAATTGATTCCATTGCACTTATATTTGGTTCCGGATGGGGTTATCGTAGAACGTATGCACTGTCTGCCGATGGACAATATACATTCTCATTTCAACAGGCTGATTGTGAAAGAATAGAGTTGAACGGATATCTACCACAATATCACTTGATCTTTGACAAATACAATGACAGCAATATCTGGTCATGTCCCGAATTGTTGTGTGGCGGTGTTGACGGGCTTGATGTGGAGGTGAAACTGTACGTAAACCGCCAACTTTTGAAAAGAATATATCTGTGTGAAAAAACACTAGCGCCAAAGGAATTTACATGGGCATATATGTTTCAAATGTTTATGATAGATGAAGAAATAGAACAGATACAATCTGTTGAAAAAATTAAATTTCCTTGAAAAAGAGCACACCCATGAAAAAAATAATCATTATTTTATCAGTATTGGCAATATTGTCAGGAATAATTTATTACCTCTATCCTAAATATCAATTATATCAAAAGGTGAAGGATTGGGATCAATTCTCAGAAACGGCATTTATGGTCGGATTAGAGTTAACGAACCATTATGAATGGTATTATGAGTATCCTGTTTCTGCTGATGATAGTTTGTTAAATGCTGACCTTATAAGGAATTTTGGATACATTCCGGCTATTTATAACCAGATTTTTTTCAAAAATGACACCTTGAAAAAAGAAGATGTAATAAAAGTTTTTTTGAAAGGTCCGAATCATAATATCAATCATCCATACGAAATGAATCCTTTTGACTATGAAAGCGGATTAATATCACCCGTTCATCTTGCTTTTCTCAAATTTATTTTTCAAAAAGGCGATATTTTGATGGGCATATTATCAAAAAACGACTTGTGCGATGCGAATGTTGTCCGGCATCCTTCCACCTTCTTCACTTATCAAGGGGGTGACTCATTGGATTACGACAAAACAAAAGCATCTTTTTACAACACAGTTAATACGGCTATAAACGCCACATTTGTAAAGGAGACAACACAGACATATAGCGGAATATTTGGTCGTATTTGTTACAAAGCACATTTGCAGCCCGACACACTGATATTAATCCAAAAATGCGAGCCTTTTGATGGGAAATACGACACTTCTCCCATGATTGATATTCTCAACAGACCATTGTATGAGTGGGCTAAATCTTTGAAACTGAAAGATTTTAATTTTTCAATTAAAGTAATTCCTGCATTTTTCCCAGAGAAACCAATCATTTCTCAGTCAACCGCCGAAAAATAGATGATTAGAACACGGACTTATTTACGGTATATTGATTTCACTTCGATGAACAATTCCAAAATAGACCAGTCCGAAAAGTCCGGCATTCCAGCCTTGCAATTGGAATCCAAGGTTTTCACCTGTCAGGCTGTTGATGTGTTCATTGGGCGACCAGTCACCGGAAGCCACCAAATCCGCCTGCGCCACTTTTTTGACTAAGGCGATGGCTTCTTTTTGCTGCCCTACCCGGATGCGCGACCAGCAGTCCATAAAACTCAGCCAGGGCCACACGGCGCCGTTGTGGTAGGTGGCGGGCGCATAACCGAAATCGGCAGGATAGTAGGGAAAAGTTTCGGCAATGCCGTAGGGCGTGAGACTCTTTGTGTTCAGCGATTCGATGATTCGGAGAGCGCGGTCGTGCGGCACCACATCGAAGAGAATACCAATCGTTTGGTCTTGCAGCAATTTATCGTTTACTTGTCCGTTTTTCCATCTTTGGCAATAATAATTGCCGTTCCAAAGTCCGCCCTCTTCCGTTGGTTTGTTGATAAACGCATATCCTTTGCGGTAAGCCGTTTCGTATCGTTGGAGGCTCTCGTTGTCGCCGCACTCCTTGCTCAGCGTCATCATCTCTTTGAGCGCCGCCAGATAAATCAATCCTGAGAACGGGGAGTACTGTCTGTTTTCAACGCCACGCACATCTTTCCAGTCGCCCCAGAAAGAAACCTGCATGGGTAGCCCGTTCCCGTTGCTATCCCGTGATACAAGCCAGTCCATCGCCTTCCGCAACGCCTGCCAGTCAGCCATTAGTGCGGCGCGGTCGTGGTAATACGCAAAATAGCGGGCAGCGCGCAGGATGAAAAATGCATTGATGTCCAAATCGTCTTTTCGCTCTATCAACGGCAGAATCGTAGTTGGTATTTTCCCGGAAGCCTGCTGATACTGGATGCTTTCTTCAATCATTTTGCGCTCAATGTCCTTGAACAGCACCAAATGCAACCATGATGTCCAGTAACTGTCGCGCTGGTTGAGTTCGCAATAGCCCATTGTCAATATTTCGTTGTTTTTGGTGCATTTGGTGAGTGATATACCCGGAATCATGTACCAGCGAAGGTATTTGTCCAATTCTTTGTCGCCGGTGGCAGGAATGGCATCGCTGAACTGGCGCGTTTTCTCTTTCAGCACCGACCACATCGTGTGGGCATAGCGGCTAATTTCGCCGATGTCTTTGAACTGTCTGGCGCTCATCCAGTCTTCATCGTAGAAGACGAGGAGAATGTGAAGATTCTTCTGTTCGCCGGCTTTCAGTGCAACAGGCATTCGCAACACGCCGTTTTCCCAGTGTGTTTCGACATTTCCTGTGAGTTGACAACCGGTATTTCCGGCGCCCGAATAGCCGTCGGCAGTGTATGCCTGCCATTGCCTGCTCAGCAGAGAATCAGGCGTTACAAGCAGGTTGAACGATTCATTGCGCGTTGCCGACACAGTCATTTCCAGCAGCAGGACGGGCAGCGATGATACGTCCAAATCGTTTATCCCCAACGGACAAAACGTGTGGATGTCCACCTTAGCCGTGGTCAGTGGCGATTGGTTGTACGAATTTTCAACGAAAGGAAACGATCGCCGGATGTTTTTTTGCTTGAAATCGGCAAAAGAATGTTGTTTCCCGCCTTTTTCGATGCGAAAAGACACGCTTCCTCTGGTGTGCAGCCAGTCGCCCAATTTACCGGTATTTTGAAGTATCTGACCGTAGAAATCACCTGTTTCCGAAGCATTGACCGTTAGCGCAAAATTTGCCACAGGATAACCGTCCACGGATTTGGATGTTTTCGGGGCACCAAAACACGCTGTATGCACCATTAATAACGATACAATCAATGATAATGCTGTTCTCATTTTTATCTATTTTTTTGTGCAAAGATAATAAATTTTCGTATTTGCACAGGCAGCCAAGGAATAGGTAAAATTACGAATTACGGCGTCCGTCCCGTTATTGCCACTCATTCCGTTCCATACGGGACGGCTGGCGGGCAAAGACATTATAAAATTTTTTGTTTGCGTGCAAATTAATGATTAAAAAACATTACTTTTGCGGCACTGAAATTTATGTTATGAAACATCTGAGACCTGCCATTTTATTGATAGCCATCCAATGCGTATGGCTCACAAATGCCTTTTCGCGCAATGACACCATACAGTTAAGTCGGGCGTTCGGGCTGCAATTGTCCGGTTTTGTACGGGGTGATTATCTTTACGACACGCGCCAGGGTGGCGAAGCCGTGGAAGGCTTGTTTTTGTTTTATCCTGCCAAGCCTCTGTTGGACGAAAATGGACAAGACATCAATGCTACGCCAAAATCCAATCTGAGCACCATTTCCTCCCGTTTGTCGATGCGTGTCTTTGCTCCTGAGGTATTTCGGGCGAAGTCTTCCGCATACATTGAAGTCGATTTTACGGGTACTTCCAATACCAATGGCATACGTCTGCGGCATGCATATATCAATTTGGCATGGAACAAAAGCAGCCTGTTGATAGGACGCACTTGGCATCCTTTTTCTGCCTCATGTATGCCTAATGTGCTGGCGCTCAACACAGGAGCACCCTTTTGGGGGTTCAATCGAAGCGATCAAATTCGGTTCAACTACACGCCGAGGCATTGGGCGTTGTCCGCTATTGTCAATTTTCAAAGTGATTATGCTTCACTCGGTCCGGACGGGAAGAGTGGTAATTATATGAGAAATGCAACGATTCCAGAGTTTTCTATCGACATTGCCCATAAAACCAACACTTTGCAAACAGGTGTGGTGGGTGCGGTGAAGACACTCAAACCGCGACTGTTTACTCAAATTAGCC
>JAITTD010000051.1 GCA_031287245.1 Bacteroidales bacterium | reverse complement strand
TCCCGTTTATATTGACAAAGAGAGTTTCTTCCATAAAAAGAATCCGAACATTCCTTCCGACGAAAGGATGCACACGTTTTTGCTTGATGAAAACAACAAAGTCGTTTTAGTTGGAAGCCCTATCCGCAACGAAATGCTTTGGGAACTCTATAAGGAGTTGATTCAAAGTCAAATCGAAGAATAGCTTAATCGAAGCAGGCGTATTGTCTCCATCGCAACAAAAAGCACAAACAAGCGCTGCTCAACAAATGCGCGGCAACTGGTCGCCATTCAGCATCGTAATGATCCGGTGGCTGCCGTAGCCGGTTTTCAGTTGCACGGATGCTTTGCCTGATGCCGTCACACGTCCTATGATTGCAGCGTTTTTGCCTTCAGGGAACTGGCGCAGTACGGACAGCGCTTCGGCTGCCGCTTTTTCGGGCAATATCACTAATACTGTTCCTTCGCTGGCGATAAACAGCGGGTCTATTCCCAACAGTTCCGAGGCGGCGCGGACTGTTTCGGGTATCGGCAGGGCGGCTTCGTCCAGTACCATTTCTACTTTTGCCGACCGGGCTATTTCGTTCAGGGTGGTGCCTACGCCGCCCCGTGTGGGGTCGCGCAGGACGTGGACTTCGTGTTGGGCTAACAGGGCGGATAACATCTTGTTCAACGGTGCTGTGTCGCTTTGCAGCACGGTTTCGAAGCCAAGACTTTCGCGGGCGGACAGAATGGCTATGCCGTGTACGCCGATGTTGCCGCTGCAAATAATTGCATCGCCGACGGCGGCACGCAGGGGGGATATGTCGATATTGGGCGGTACTGTGCCGATGCCGCCGGTGTTGATGAAAATGCGGTCGCATTTGCCGCGTTCCACCACTTTGGTGTCACCTGCCACGATGTGCACGTTTGCTTTTGCAGCCGATCGGCTCATTGTTTCTACAATTCGCTGTAAATCGGCGAGCGGAAGGCCTTCTTCCAAAATAAATCCTGCGGTGAGATACATCGGAACGGCGCCGCAGCACGCCAGGTCGTTCACCGTTCCGTTGATTGCCAGATCGCCAATATTCCCGCCGGGGAAGAAAATCGGCTGAACGACAAAACTGTCGGTGGTGTACGCCATTCGTCCTGCTTCGACGGGGAACACGCAGCCGTCGTGTTCCTGCTGCAGGAGGGGATTCTTGAAGGCGGGGTAGAACAGTTCGCTGATTAAGCGGTGCGACAGGCGTCCGCCGCTGCCGTGTTCCAACAGGACACAGTCGGCGTCGGTGAAGGGGAGGGCGCAGGACATTTCCATTATTGTTGATTATAATTGTGGCGGGCAGCACATACGCCCTCTGCCGACACCATGGATGCGCCCAGCGGATGCGTGGGGGTGCAAATGGTGTCGAAACAGGGGCAGTCGACCACCTGCCTGTTTCCTTTCATTATTTCGCCCGCTATGCAGCGCGTGTCAATGGCGGCATGCGGGGCGGTTTCCCGTAAGGGGAATTTTTGGGCGGCGTCAAATTCGGCAAAGGCTTCGCGCAGGCGAAATCCGCTTGACGGAATGGCGCCCAGTCCACGCCATTCGCGGGTGGCGGGTTCCAGAAAGTCGTTCATCAATTGCTGTGCAGCCGGATTGCCTGCTTCGGGCACGGCGCGTTTGTAGGCGTTTTCTACGCGGGATTCGTGGTGTTCTAACTGGCAAATGCATTTGTAAATGCCGTACAGGATATCGACAGGTTCGAAACCTGTGATGATTATCGGGCGATGGTATTTTGCTGAAAGGCGCTGGCAGGGGGCGTTGCCTGTGACGGCGCAGACGTGTCCCGCCGCCAGAAAGCCGTCAATGCGGTTGTCGGGCTGGTCTAATATCATAGCGATGGCGGGGGGGACGGCAAAGAGCGACGTGAGCAGCGAAAAATTTGTCAATGCCCTGCGACGGGCTTCACTGAGCGCCATCAGATGGACGGGTGCGGTGGTTTCAAAGCCGACGGCGAAGAACACGACTTCGCGGTTGGGATGCAAGGCGGCGAGTTCTACAGCGTCCAGTGGGGAATAGAGCAGGCGTACGTCCGCTCCCTGCGCCTTGACGCGCAGCAAATCTGTTTGACTGCCGGGTACGCGCATCATATCGCCAAAGGAGGCAAAAATAACGTTGGGGCGACGGGCGATGGCGATGGCGTGGTCGATTGTGGACACGGGCGTGACGCAAACCGGACAGCCCGGTCCGTGCAGCAGGCGGATGGCGGATGGCAGTATTTCTTCGATGCGATAGCGGGCGATGGTATGCGTTTGCCCGCCGCAAATTTCCATGATGTTCCACGCGCGTGTGGTTGCCCTGTCTATCGCGTCAGTGAGCGTCCGGATGCGGGCGCTGTCCCGATAATCGTCCAAATATTGCATCGTTCAGGGGTGGTTTGATGGTGATTCTATTGTGATTGGTGGTGATTCAATTGTGATTGGTGGTGATTCAATAGTGATTGGTGGTGATTCAATAGTGATTCTGTTGTGATTCAATTGTGATTCAATTGTTTCACTATGTTTCACCACTGAATCACTATGTCTCACCATTGTTTCACTATGTCTCACCATTGAATCACTATGTCTCACTATTGAATCACTATCTTTCACCATTGATTCATCCAAAGAGCGGGCAATGGTGTCGAAATCTGCCAGTGTTTGTTCTGCTTCCTGCGCATCTATCACAGAAATAGCCATTCCTGCGTGGGCAAGGATGTAATCGCCTTCGGCAATGTTTACCCATTGCACGCATATCGGCTTGATGATGCCGCCAAAATCGACTTTTGCCATTGTCATTTCAGGGATGGCGGCGTCAATTGAAATGATTTTTCCGGGGATAGCCAAACACATAATCAATTATTTCTAAACTTGTCACAAAATGAGGGATTTTTTTGAAAGATACCTGTTGGCTGAGACCTAAGAGCCAAAGTCAGGATATTATATTTTATTGTAGATAAAATTCAGTTTTTGCTTTCGGTAATGCTCAAACTTGCGGTCGCTGCTGACAAGCGGCAGTTTTTCGGTGATTGCCTGTGCTATGATCAACCGGTCGCTGGGGTCGTTGTGGTTTTCAACGCTGTCGAGCGAAGCAAACGTAAGCAGATGTTCCTTGCTTACGTATTTGATAGTAATATTCCATTCTTCGATGGTATTAAAAATGTCATAGTATGATTTCCATCTTTTTGTTTTTATCTTTTTCGTTTGAAAAAGATGAATGACCTCTTTTACACTTTCAGAACTGAGGTAGATACTGTTTTCGTAATTGTCAAGAATACTACGCACATCTTCATCCAAAGAATGATCATTGGATGCGTGAAAAAGAAATATATTGGTATCTATCAAATAGCGCATACTTATTTCATTACGGCTTTCATATCTACGATGGTAATTATCCCATTGGGGTTTTTTAACCTCCATTCGCCCATTTTCGATAATTTTTTGGGCTTTTCCACCACCATTGGCTGGCTTATCTGTTTTTTCTTTTTTACTGCTGTTGGCATTGTGTTTTGATTTAAATTTGTTTACTAACTGCACTGCAAATATAGCGCTTTTTTGTCAAAAATCTTTCATTTTCTTTTAAAAATCTTTCATTTTTTTTAAATATTATTTTGAATACTGCTAACAATCCGTGTAAGTAAAATGACAATGGATTTGCTTCCTAAACAATTGTATCAAAAGAAATCAACGATGCGGCATATTTTCGCGTCGATGTGACATACTATCGATGGGATGTGACAAAAACACGAGCCGATGTGACGCAGACACGAGCCGATGTGACAAAAACACGAGCCGATGTCACAAAAACACGAGCCGATGTGACGCAGACACGAGCCGATGTGACGCAGACACGAGCCGATGTGACATATTTTCGGAGGGCGGAGCGGGACGGTTAGTGCGATGGTGCAGTCAATTCTGTTTCGAGCCAGTTGCACCAGTGGTCTATTCCGGTGTTTTGCAAGGCAGAGACTTCAAAGAGGAGGAGTCGGTGATTCGCTTTCAGCGCATTTTCACGCAGTGTAGCCACTTCGGTATTGAGAAAGGGCGCCAGGTCGATTTTGTTGATGATGCAAATATCTGCTTGCTGAAAGATGTGCGGATATTTCAAGGGTTTGTCGTCGCCTTCGGTGGTGCTGACAATCACTACTTTTTTTGCCTCGCCCAAGTCGAACATGGCGGGACAGACCAGGTTGCCTACGTTTTCGATAAAAAGCAGCGAATCGTTTTCGGGGTTCAGATGTTGGAAGGCGTGGTGGACCGTGGCGGCTTCCAGATGGCATCCGGCGCCGGTGTTGATTTGAAACACGGGGACATCCAGCGCTGCGATGCGGTTGGCGTCGTTGGAGGTTTGCTGGTCGCCCTCAATCACGTAAAGCGGCAGGCGCCCTTTCAACCGGCGTATCGTTTCTTCCAAAAGCGTTGTTTTTCCAGAGCCGGGTGCGCTCATCAGGTTGAGGCAAAAGATGTGTTTCGCTTCAAAATAGCCCCGATTCCTCTCCGCCAGAAGATTGTTGCGCTGTAAAATATCCTGTTCGACAGCGATGGTCCGTCTATCGTCCGGGTGATGGTCGTGCCCGTGCCCGTGTTCGTGTTCATGGTGGTGTTTACCGCATCCGCAAGTTCCGCACATATTTCTGTTTTATTTGATGACTATTGATTTCAATCGCAATTCTTTTCCTTTCAAAATATTCACTGCATACGATCCGCAAACAGGGCAAGGCGTAAACAGGGTTGAAACGGTGAACACCGCCTCACAGTCGCCGCACCGTCCTTGCCCGTCGATGTGACGCCGCACGATACGTGCATTTTCGAGCATCGTTCCCTTCACCGAACTTTCCAGTGCAAAATCCAGCGCAAACAGTTCAATCCCTGCCAGACAACCGATTTCCAGTTCCAACTCTTCAATTGCCTCTGCATTGTGCTGTCGCGCTTGTTGTTCAGCCAGTTCTACCATACTTTGCGCTATGGATAATTCGTGCATGTGGTTATTTTAAGGTGACAAAAGTACAAAAAAAATTGCGGTGGCGGGATATTCCATCCGGTTTAATTTTCAATTTTTGCATAAATTTTTCCTGTTCGGGTAAATTTGTTTTTTTCCAAAAAGGTAAATCGGAAGAATGCCTTCATTATGCCCTGTTTCCAAAGTGATTTATCTATTTTTAAACTGCCTTCAATGCACGGATATGTGCAATTGGAATCGGGCGCGGGACTTACATTTTCGAGAAAGGCACAGCAGAAATCATTGACAATATTCATTTTCAACGTAGTGTAGGTGGAAACTCCAAGCGCTGTGCAACATTCAATACTGTCTTCGCCGATTTGCCGCACTTGAAGATACCAGAGCGAGTCCGCGCCGTGCTCAGCCATCGCAATGCTGTGGTAAAAATGCGTGGTATCAATCAATTGATAATAGGCGTGCAGAGAATCATCCGGGATTCGCCCTTCGCTGTCAAGCATTTTGTAGGTTTCGTCGGGGCAAAGTCCGTCGCAAACCAACTGTCCGAATTGGTTTTTGGAAATTGCCTCGCTGTAACTCCATTTGTCTTTGAACGAAAAATTTCCCTCTAAATTTTCACTCCATTCGATACGGATTTTTTTTGCCTGCTCTGTTGTTGAACAGGCTGTGAAAATGATTGCTGAGATCAACATGAATGTGTGTTTCATTGTCATGGATTGTTTGTTATGGATTGATTCATATTTCGTGCGGCGGCAATTGCCAGTTGTCCGGCGGCTATTCCGCTGTCGTTGCAGGGAATCTTCGCGGGAAGATACAATGTAAGCGGTTCTTTCGCCATTTGCCGGCAGATTTCTTCCGTCAGCCGTTTATTTTGGAAACATCCGCCAGAAAGAACAGCCTGCGTAATGCCGAACTGTGCGGACATTTGCCTGACCTTTTGCACGAGCAAATCAGCCAAAGCATTGTGAAACTTGGCAGCAATGATCTCCACCGCAACTGCGTTTTGCATATCCGTTAAAATACCCTGAATAATCGGGCGAACGGAAACGGGATGAGCGGAAACATCCGTCGAATAACGACACTTGCAGTTTTCGGCAGCCAACTGTTCCAATAAAATGGGGGCTTCTGCCTGTCGGGTTGCCGTATCGCAAACGCCTAACAACGAGGCTACGGCATCGAACAAACGTCCGGCGCTGGAAGTGAGCGGCGCGTTCAGTTTTTTGTTGATGAGCGCCATGATTCGGTCTGTTTTCTCTTTCCCGATTCGTTCTGTAAACGAGGCCGGCAACGGAATTTGGCAGTGATGCAGACAGGCGACTGCCATTCGCCACGGTTCCAGCGAGGCTTTGTCGCCTCCGGGCATCAGAACGTATTCCAAATGCGACACACGTGAGTATTGCTTGCGGTCGCAAACAAAAAACTCGCCGCCCCAAGCGGTTCCGTCATCACCCAGCCCTGTGCCGTCCCATACAACGGCAATCACCGGCTGATGCAGTCCGTATTCGAGCATACAAGCTGCAGCATGGGCGTGATGATGCTGCACTTTCAGGAGCGGAATCTGCTTTGCGGACATTTCTTCCGCATATTGCGTGGAAAGATAATCGGGATGCAGGTCGCAAACCAATTGTCGAGGCGTGAACCGGAACAAACGCTGAAACCGTTCTATGGATTCCGTATAAAAATGAAACGTTTCCGCATTTTTCAAATCGCCGATATATTGACTCTGTATCACCGTATCGCCTTTGCCGAGCGCGAAAACATTGACTTTTTCCGCACCGAACGCCAAAATGCCTTCTGTTGGAATATCGGCAAAAAAAACTTCGGGAGCATATCCCCGCGAGCGCCGAATCAGACAAGTCAAATCGCCGCTCACCTGCAACACCGAATCATCCACCCGGTTGTGAATCGGACGGTTGTGGTGCAGTATCAGTTCAACCTTGTCGCCAAATTGAGCATCGGCATCTTCCGGAGAAACGGCAATGGGCAAATCGCTCAAATTTCCGCTGGTCATCACCAAAACCGGTGAATATAATCCCTCAAACCAGTCGAAATGCAGAGGCATAGACGGCAACATACAGCCCAAAGTTCGCATACCGGGATTGACGGCTTTTGCGAGCGCTGTTTCTGTTTTCTGCTGTTGAAGCAACACAATGGGTCTGCGCCACGAAATCAGGTTTTCTTTTTCAATTTCATTGAGATGGACAAACGGCAGCATGGATGATGTATCGTTGAACATGACCGCAAACGGCTTGGTATCCCGCGCTTTGATTTCCCGCAAACGATTGACAGCCGCTTCATTGCAGGCATCGCAAACCAAATGGTATCCGCCAATGCCTTTTACAGCAATCACTTTGCCATCGTTCAACAGAGCAATAGAGAGTTCAAGGATTTTCCGATAATTGGTATGGACTTTTTGTTGATAAGTTGTATAATAAAATGGACCACAATGATTACAAGCCACCGGTTGCGCATGAAAGCGCCGGTTGACAATGTCCGCATATTCTTTTTGACAATCGGGACACATTGCAAAATCCGACATCGTGGTGCGGTTGCGGTCGTAAGGCAAATCTCGAACAATGGAAAAACGGGGACCGCAATGTGTGCAATTGATGAAAGGGTAATCTTTCCTGTGAGACTGGGTTTTTCGGTCGCCCATACATTGCTCGCAAACAGCAATATCGGGCGCTACCTGAGTCGTTTCATCGGAATTTGAAAGGCTTTTGAGAATGGAAAAACCGGTGTATGTAGCGTTGCCGTCTGGCTGTTCAAGGGTTTCGATATGGTAAATACCGGCAACAGGAGGGTGTTCTTCCCAAATTCGCCGAACAAATTCATCCAATTGTGTTTTAGACAGTTCGGCATGAATTATCACACCGTTATTGGTATTGGCAACCGTTCCGTCTATCCCCATTTCTTTTGCCAAAAGATAAATAAACGGACGAAAACCAACGCCCTGCACCAAACCTCGAATTTGCAACTGTATCAACATCATCCCACAAAAATAGTGAAAAATGATACTATGAAATCATTCCTGCTCCCACTGTTTCAAAAGTATTCGGATCAACGAAAATAAGACTGCCCGTGGTACGGTTCTGCTTGTAAGGGTCGAATACCAAAGGCTGTGCCGTTTTGATGGTAATGGAGGCAATATCGTTCATTTTCAGGCTGTCACCGCCCTTTTCCGCTTCGAGGGTGTTGATGTTCACCAATGTATTGATACTTTTGACAATTCCAATGGTTTCCCTTGTGGTGTGCATGATGATATATTTGTTGCGCACTTGCAGCGGCTTCTCGTTGAACCAGCATATCATCATTGTGATGTCCTGCGACACAACGGGCTGGTCGCTGTCACCTGCCAACATATCGCCGCGGCTCACGTCAATGTCGTCGGTCAGTTGTACGGTGATGGAGTTGGGCGTGAAACTGTCGTATAATTCATTGTCGCACAGGTTAATCGCAGCCACAGTGGAGCGCAAACCCGATGGCAGCACGGTGACCGTATCTCCTTTTTTCAGGATTCCGCCCGACAGTCGCCCCGCATATCCGCGGAAATCGTGAAACTTGTCCGAAATAGGACGAATGACGTATTGCACAGGAAAGCGTATCGCCTTCGTATTCAGTTTATGATCGATGGGTGTGTTTTCGAGCAGTTCCATCAAAGTGCATCCCTTGTACCACGGCATATTGGCAGAAACCGTTACTACGTTATCGCCCAATTTAGCAGAAATGGGGATGAATTTCACGTCGGGAAGTTGCAGTTTGTCAATGACTTCGTGATATTTTTGCTTGATAACTTCGTAAGTGTTTTCCGAAAAATCCATCAAATCCATTTTGTTGATACACACCACGATGTGGGGAATTTTCAGCAGTGATGCAATGTACGAGTGACGTAGCGTCTGTTCAAGTACGCCGTTGCGGGCGTCAATCAGAATGATGGCGAGATCGGCAGTTGATGCGCCCGTCACCATATTGCGAGTGTATTGAATGTGTCCGGGCGTGTCGGCAATGATGAATTTGCGCTTCGGCGTGGCAAAATAGCGGTATGCCACATCAATGGTGATGCCCTGTTCGCGCTCGGAACGCAGACCGTCTGTCAGCAGAGCAAGGTTAACTTCCTCGTTGCCACTGCGTTTGGATGCGGTTTCCACCGCCTCCAACTGGTCGTCGAAAATTGACTTGCTGTCATAGAGCAAACGCCCAATCAGTGTGCTTTTTCCATCATCCACACTACCTGCGGTGGTGAACCGCAACAACTCCATATCTAAATAACCCTTATCCATTTTGATTGTTGATTTTATCTTTTTGATTGTTCACTATTTCATTGATTTGGCCTGCATAATAATAAGGCAAATTGTACAATAAAAAACCTTTGCCTGTTGGCGTTTTTACTTTGTGTTCGGCTCTTTGTAATTCATAAAACCTATCATTAATCATTAATCATTATTAAAAGTATCCCGCTATTTTTCGGTCTTCCATTGCTGTTTCGGAACGTTTGTCATCGGCTCTGCCTCCGCGTTCGGTGACGCGCGTGACGGCTATTTCGTCAATGATGTCTTCGAGCGAATTTGCCTTGGAGAGCGTCAGCCCTGTGCAACTGATGTCGCCGATGGTACGGCAGCGCACCTGCCTGGTGACCACTTTTTCGTCGGGTTTGAGTGTCATGCAAGGTTCATTAGCCAGCCACTGTCCGTCGCGGAGAAACACTTCACGCTCGTGCGTATAGTAAATGCTCGGCATCGGAATGTTTTCCTGGTAGATGTACTGCCACACATCCATTTCCGTCCAATTGCTTATTGGAAACACGCGAAAATGTTCGCCGATGTTTTTCTTACCATTGAAAATATTCCACAATTCGGGACGCTGATTCTTGGGATTCCACTGCCCGAACTCGTCGCGGTGCGAAAAGAAACGTTCTTTGGCGCGGGCTTTCTCCTCGTCGCGGCGTGCCCCGCCAATGCAGGCGTCGAACTTGTTCCGCTCAATGGTATCCAGCAGGGTAACGGTTTGCAATTTGTTGCGGCTGGCGTAATAGCCCGTTTCCTCCTTCACCCGCCCTGTGTCGATGGATTCCTGCACGGATCCGACAATGAGCGTGGCACCCAGTTTTTCCACTAATGCGTCGCGATACTCAATGGTTTCCGCGAAATTGTGCCCGGTGTCAATGTGCACCAAGGGAAAGGGGATGCGCAAAGGATAAAACGCTTTGTAGGCGATATGTGTCACTACGATGGAGTCCTTGCCGCCGGAAAAAAGCAATGCCGGACGTTCAAACTGTGCCGCTACTTCGCGCAACACATAAATGGACTCTGCTTCAAGTTCTTTTAAATGAGTGAGTTTATAAATCATTTTTTTATTAATTAACTGAACGCTCCCGATAAATATTTTTTTGTCAGTTCGTGCTGTGGATGGTTGAACACCTGATCGGCAGGACCGGCTTCAATGATTTCTCCAAGATACATAAATACCACATTATCAGCGATTCTATACGCTTGTCGCAAGGTGTGCGTTACCATCACAATGGAATAATTCTCTTTTAATTTGACAAACAATTCCTCAATGGTTTTGCTTGATATAGGATCTAAGGCACTGGTGGCTTCGTCGGCAAGGATAAACTGAGGCTCTACGGCAAGGCTGCGCGCCAAACACAACCTTTGCTGCTGCCCGATGGACAGACGGACAGCAGGAGTACGCAACCTGTCTTTCACTTCGTCCCACAAACCTGCCGCTTCCAAATAATACTTGACAATCAGCCGCAGTTTACGCCGGTTGCGAATGCCATGAATGCGGCATCCATACGCTATATTGTCGAAAATAGACATAGGAAGGGGCGTTGGGCGCTGGGAAATCAGCCCCATATTGCGTCTTAACCGTGTAATTTCAGGTCCGCTGCTGATAATGTCTTCACCGTTGACCAGGATTTGCCCCGTTATCTTCACGCCTTCCACCGAATCGATCAGGCGGTTGAGCGTTCTTAGCAAGGTGGTTTTTCCGCATCCTGAAGGTCCGAGAATGCAGGTAATCTTTTTGTCGGGAATGGTCAGGTTGATATCTTTCAATATATGGTTATCTTTAATGCGTACATTAAGATCGGCTACATTTATCTCCGAAACTCCATCATTACGAACGAATTTGTAATTGGGACGAAAAAAACGCAATCTCCTTTTTTCCTTGCCTGTAGTATCTTCCTTATACACACTACGCAATTCAGTTTTTGGGAAAAACTTGGCAATTAAATTTTTCATTACTTAATAAAATATGCTGCAAAGATAGCATATTTAAATCAATATTACAACAATTGAAGGCTGTTGTCTTCCATTTTCCTCATCAAGGCTTGTTCCTGCTCCGTTCTATCGTTATAGCCGCATAAATGCAGCACTCCATGTACTATCACGCGAAACAGTTCATTATCAAAGGTGGTTTGGTAAATTTCGGCGTTGGTGAGCACAGTGTCTATACTGATGTACATTTCGCCGGAAATCGTATCGGATTCTGCTGCTGTTTCATCAAACGTAATAATATCGGTGTAGTAGTGGTGATTTAGAAATTGGCGGTTGAGCTGTAGGATTTGAGCATCGGACACAAATACATAACTCAGCGTACCGGTTTTTTTGCCTTCGCCGGCAATGACGGTTTGCAGCCATTGTGCTGTTTTTCGCTTGTTTCTGAGTTGAAACGACACACCATCTGAGAAAAAACGGATAGCCATTTACTTGTCTTTATGCAGATAAAAGAGCATTCTGACAAAACTGCCGTTGTCCTCAAATTCGATTTTGTCCGACAGTTTTGACATCAGGAACACTCCTCTCCCGTTCATATTCTCAATATTGGCGGGAGATGTCGGGTCCGGGAGGTGCGCATAATCAAAACCGGGTCCTTCATCCTTCACCGTCACCTCCAATTGTTCTTCATCCAAAGAAAAATTAAACGCAACGAATTTTGCGGGATTGAGTTTATTCCCGTGGGTGATGGCGTTGTTGGCCGCTTCCATCGACGCAACCATCAGATTCCCGTAAACAACAGGATCAATATGACAAGTGACAAACAGTTCGTCAACCGCCCGCTCCACTATGTGCAGATTTTCTATTTCGGAAGTTATTTTAACCCTTTTCTCCATTATTATTTTATTTACCTTATTCCTTTTTACGTTTATACGGACAGAGTTCCAAAAAGGTTACATCTATTTTTGCAAAAAAACAAAAAAAACATAACTTGGTCAATGTGTTTTTGTTATCAACTTTTTTAGCGAAAGACGGTAACAGGACTGCTGAAATTCCACAGTTCTTTTTTGCAAAAAAAAGATTAGCCTTCCATTTTCTAAACTTTTTATTACTTTTGTACGCTTTTTACAGAAAAATATCATATTGATTATGTTTGAGAATTTATCGGATAAGTTAGAACGGGCGTTTAAAACGCTGAAAGGACAAGGACGGATTACGGAAATCAATGTTGCCGAAACTTTAAAAGAGGTGCGCAAAGCCTTGTTGGACGCGGACGTGAACTACAAGATAGCCAAAGACTTTACAGATACTGTAAAGGAGAAAGCCTTGGGCATGAATGTGCTCACAACAGTGCAACCCGGCGAGATGCTCATCAAAATAACGCATGACGAGTTGGCTTTGCTCATGGGCGGTCAGTCGCAGGACGTCAATTTGAAAGGCAACCCGACCGTGATATTGATTGCAGGCTTGCAAGGCTCCGGTAAAACGACTTTCAGCGGAAAACTGGCAAATTTTCTGAAAACCAAAAAAGGACGTTCCGTATTGTTAGCCGCAGGGGATGTTTACCGACCTGCCGCCATCGAACAGTTGAAAATATTGGGAGAGCAAGTGTCTGTGCCCGTATTTGCGGAAGAAGAAAGCAAAGACCCTGTCAAAATTGCTGAAAACGCTATTAAATATGCCAAATTGCATGGTTTCAACACGGTCATCATAGATACCGCAGGTCGTTTAGCGGTTGACAGGGAGATGATGAACGAAATTTCCGCCATCAAAAAGGCAGTGACACCCGAAGAAATTCTGTTTGTGGTGGATGCCATGACCGGACAGGATGCCGTCAATACTGCCAAGGAATTCAACGATACCTTGGATTTCGACGGCGTGGTGCTCACCAAATTGGATGGCGATACCCGCGGCGGTGCTGCTATTTCCATTATGTCGGTGGTGCACAAGCCCATCAAATTCGTCAGTTCTGGCGAAAAAATGGAAGCCTTGGATGTGTTCCATCCCGAACGTATGGCAGACCGTATTCTTGGCAAGGGCGACATGGTGTCGCTGGTGGAAAAGGCGCCGGAACAGTACAAT
>JAITTD010000019.1 GCA_031287245.1 Bacteroidales bacterium | reverse complement strand
CCGATATGGTATTGACCGTTGTACGCAAATTCCAAATCGTCCGCTGCCTTATATCCGGCATTCATCCATTGATAATAGGGGCGGGGAAAGGGCGTGGTATTGCGCCAGACGGTAGAGGTGGTAAAATACGCCTTGTCGTGCGGGAGGTTGATTTCCACCTGCCACCAGGTATGGGCAATCCGGTCTGTTGCCGACAGGAAGCAACTCACGCTGCCGTCGTCGTTCTTGCGGGTGCAATAATCGACCGGCGAGGTGGTAAAGGGAGAATGTCCGTAGATGCCGAAGTTAAATTCCACGCCGCCCGAAGTCCAGGGTCCGCGCAGCGACACATCCCTGAATTTCGCGACATGATTGAAATAGATAAACTCTTTGCAGGTGGTTTTGTCCGTTGCGCCCCAGATTTTCCCGCCTACGGAAGGCATCACGGTTACTTTGATATAATCGTTTTCCAGCACTACCGTTTCCCATTTCTGCGGTTCGCCCTGAGCGGAAAAGCCGTCAAAGCGGAAATAGGGATAAATCGTACTCGCCGGATGCGGCACGGGGTCGGGGTCGCCAAAGGGATAAGTGGTTAACTCCAAGGTTTCTTCTTTGACGGTTGCCTGCTGTTTTCCGCAGGAAATCAACAAGACCGACAGGACGATGACTGCTTCTGCTGTTTTCAAAAGATTTTTCATTGCTGTGTTGTTTTTAGTGAGTATATTGCACTGCTTCTGCCGGAGGGTAATGTCACTACACATTTCACGTTCAGCCCGCTTCCGGGCAAAGGCGTACGGAATGTTCCGCGATATTCCGTTCCTTTGGCAACAGGGTCGCTACCGTCTGTCGTGTAATAAATTTTTGCCCCTTCCACCAACGGTTTTAACGTGATGATTGCTACGTCGTTTTCTAATTTCACGCTGTCCCACCCGTCCGGTTCGGGTATGCGGAAAAGTTGTCCGGCTTTGTCCATGGCTGCTAACCGTGCAGGCAAACGTTCAAGAAAATAAGGATAGTTCTTCTTTTCTTTCGGCGACCACCCTGTTTCCGCTGCCGCCAACGCACGGGGGTAAGTCATATAATCTACCTTTGATTCCGAATGAATATATTCCATCCAGATATTTGCCTGTACGCCAAGGATGTATTTTTGTTCTTGGAGAGTGAGTTTCGGCGTACAGGGTTCATAATTATAGACTGTGGATAAGGGTAAAAAACCGCCAATGCTGATGGGTTCATTTTGCCTGCTTTCGGACTGAAAATAATCCAGATACAGATATTTATAGGGTGTCATGATGACGTGATTGCCACGTTGAGCAGCCGCTATGCTGACCTCTTCTCCGCGCCAGTTCATGACAACAGCGTCCACCGATAATTCGCCTTCAAACATGCCGTCCCAATCCCATCCGATGATTTGTTTGCCTTTGCTGTTCACGAACTTTTCGATGCGGCGCATAAAATAATTCTGCAAGGCATGTTCGTCTTTCAAACCTTCCGCCCGGATGCGTGCCTGACATTTGGGACATTGCTGCCAGTGTTTCCGGGGCGCTTCATCCCCGCCTACGTGTATATATTTGCTTGGAAATAAATCAATTACTTCCGACAGAACATTTTCCAGAAAAACAAATACCTCGTCATTCCCTGCACAAAGAATATCTTCCTTGACGCCCCATGTCAAAGGGATGGCAATGGGTTCTCCGCTACACGTCAGTTCCGGGAATACGGACTGTGCCGCCATGCTGTGCCCCGGCATTTCTATTTCCGGAATAATCAGGATATGCCGCTCTGTCGCATAAGTTATCAGGTCTTTCACTTGTTCCTGTGTGTAGTAGCCGCCATGCGGGACGTAATCCTGTTCGCCTTTATTGCCGTATTGGGTACTGCTGCGCCAGGCTGCCTTTTGGGTTAATTGGGGGTATTTTTTGATTTCAATGCGCCAGCCGCCATCTTCCGTCAGGTGCCAATGAAAGACATTCAGTTTGTAATGCGCCATCATATCAAGGAAATGTTTGAGATAATCAACGGAAAAGAAATACCTGCCCACGTCGAGCATCAATCCCCGGTAGGCAAATCGCGGACTGTCTTCGATTTTCAGGTTGGGAAGCGTTAGCGTTTGTTCCCCTGTTATCAGTTGTTGCAAGGTCTGAACGCCATAAAACAAACCGGCGCCATTCCCTCTCAAGGTGATTTTACCGCCTTCAATGATGAGTTGATAAGCCTCCGCCTGCATCTTTGTATCGGTAATGAACCGGATACTGTTGTCTCCCGAACCGTTTTTCAGGGACAAGCCATAACGGGATTGCAAAAACCGGTTGAACAAACCGGCATTTTTCACGGCCTCTTCCCCTTTTGCATGGAGTTTGACGGATGCCGACAATGCGAATTGCCCCGCCAACAATTCCATCTTTTCCGGTTCGGGAATAAGGGATACCGGATTTTGCCCCCAAAGGGTAACTGCGAATAAGGATAAAACGAACAACATTTTGTATTTCATACGGATATTAGTTTAAATATTCTAATTCACTACCTCCTTTTTGCTCAAATCGTTTAATTTCCTTGTCGAAATCGGAAACAATTTTTTGGGTTTTGTTGAACTCGTTGTATTCGGATTCGGCTTTCGTGTCGGCTTGCTGCTTGGTAATTTTGCCTTTGTCGGGCAGAATTTTATACTTTCTGAATGCCAGAAATTCATTCACACTCTCCGCAAATTCCTGCATGGTGAAAGTGTTTTCCCGTTCAATCAAGTCCTCGATATAGTCGAAATAACCCGAAATGGTGCGCTCCAAACGGCGGATTTCCTGTTCGGGAAGGTAGTTTTTTGCCACCGTAACATCGGATTTGAGAATACGCCCATCGGGTGAGTTTTTCCAAGTGGTCAAGCCCATGTTTTCGCTGTTTCGGTCGGCTTTGGTGTAGATAATTTCGGCTGCCGTTTGCCCCGCAATCGCGTAATGAAACTTGTTTTGCACCATGGCGAAAAAATCGCGTGTGGTTGCGGAATTGCGGTTGTAGTCGATGCTGCACTCGGCAAAAATATCGGTAATCTGCTGCCAAATGCGGCGTTCGCTCGCACGAATGGAACGCACCCGCTCCAACAACTCGCGGAAATAGTCCATGCCGAAAGCCGTTTTTCCCTGCTTCAGCCGCTCGTCGTCGAGCACAAAACCCTGTGTGATAAACTCGTTGAGCGTTTTGGTAGCCCATTGGCGAAAGG
>JAITTD010000189.1 GCA_031287245.1 Bacteroidales bacterium | reverse complement strand
CTCCAGCAGAGCCGCTTTCCGCTTCTCGTTGTCAATACAAAAATAGTAGTAATCTAAATTTTAATATCAAAAAGTTATAAACATATGGTTGAATATGCTAATTTCTTGTCAACGCTATTTATGAGAGGACAGTTCGAAACTCGAAACTCGAAACCCGAAACACGAAACCCGAAACTCGAAACATTCTCGCCCCAAAAAATGATTTAGCCAAAAAAATTGTATTTTTGTGCCCTCATTTAGATTCGTTACAATGAATATTATTCAGACAGACATTCAGGGTTTGATGGTGATAGAGCCAAAAGTATTCGGCGACGCCCGTGGATATTTTTATGAAAGCTACAATCAAAATGAACTTGCAAAAGCCGGTATCCACACAGTGTTCAGGCAGGACAATCAATCTTTTTCCCGCTATGGCGTGATTCGCGGATTGCATTTCCAATTGCCGCCCTACGCACAAACCAAGTTGATACGTGCTGTGGAAGGCATTATCTACGATGTGGCGGTTGATTTGCGCAAAGGATCGCCTGCGTTCGGCAAATGGTTCGGCATTGAATTGTCTGCCGAAAATAAGAAGCAATTGTACATCCCGCAAGGATTTGCACACGGTTTTTCGGTGTTGAGCGAGCAAGTGACCATTCAGTACAAATGCGACAATTTTTACCACCCGCAAGCCGAAGGCGGGTTACGTTACAACGATCCCCAACTGGGCATTGATTGGAAAGTGGATATTGCGAAGGCAATCGTATCCGACAAGGACAAAATTTTGCCTGCCTTGAGTGAACTGGAAACTAATTTTGTATTTGTATGAGTCATCTTTTAATTACAGGCGCCAACGGGCAGTTGGGCAATGAGTTGCGCAAATTAGCGCCCGTATTTTCTCACCATCGGTTTTTCTTTACCGATGTGGCAGAGTTGGATATAACTCATCCCGATGCGATAGAGGCATTTTTTGCGGACAATCGGATAAACGTGGTTGTCAATTGCGCGGCATACACCGCTGTGGATAAAGCCGAGAGCGATGAAGCCACCGCGCTGCTTATCAATGCCACTGCAGTGCAATATCTGGCGCAGTCGTGCATCAGGCATCAGGCAACGCTCGTGCACGTGTCCACCGATTATGTGTATGACGGACAAGCCTGTACGCCTTACAGCGAAAATCATCCTGCCGCGCCTTTATCTGCTTACGGGCGCACTAAATTGGCAGGCGAAAAGGCGGCGTTGAACGCTGAAAAAACGGTGATTCTTCGCACAGCATGGTTGTATTCGGCTTTTGGCAACAATTTTGTGAAAACGATGTTGCGTTTAGGCAAGGAAAAGGAAGCGTTGAACGTGGTGTTCGACCAAACCGGCGCACCCACTTATGCAGCCGACCTTGCGCAGTGCATCATGCAGGTGGTTGAAAAAGACGCGAAAGACGAGTTGGTGCGCGGCATTTTCCATTTTTCCAACGAGGGCGTGTGCAGTTGGTACGACTTTGCCCGCGAAATCATGCAGATGGCCGGCTTGACGTGTGCAGTGCATCCGATAGAAAGCAAAGACTACCCAACGCTCGCTGCCCGTCCGTCGTATAGTGTGCTCAACAAGGCGGCTGTGAAAAAGGCTTACGGCGTCATGATTCCCCATTGGCGGGAAAGTCTGGGAAAATGTTTGGACGAACTTGCTGCATCTCAATCATAAGGATATGAACAGAAATGTTTTGTTTGTTTTATCTGTGATATTGACGGTCTCAATGAGTTTTGTCCTCTTTAATTCTGCACCTATTTTGGCGAATAAACAAGAACCGTCGGCACAGTCCTGTCCTGTGGACACTCTCGCCACAACGGACAGCATCCGCATCATCATTGCAGGCGACCTGATGGGGCACGGAATGCAGATAAGCGGCGCGTGGCACGATGGCGGCGACTCGTCCTACAATTACCACCCCGTTTTCCAACACGTAAAAGAATACCTTTCCTCGGCAAACCTCACATTAGCCAATCTGGAAGTGACCTTGGCGGGAGCACCCTACACCGGATTTCCCAAATTTTCCTCCCATCAATCGTTTGCAACAGCCTTGCAGGATGCCGGCTTCGACGCCTTTGTAACAGCAAATAACCACGCATTAGACCGCGGCAAGCAGGGATTGGAACGTACCATTGACGTGTTGGATAGCTTAGGAATACGGCACACCGGCACTTTCAAAGACTCTGTTGAGTGGAAAACCAATTATCCCTTGATATTGACAAGCAACAACTTCCGAATAGCCATATTGAACTATACTTATGGAACGAACGGGATAGCAGTGGAACATCCCAACACGATCAACCGCATAGACACGCTGCGCATGGCTGCCGACTTAGTGAAGGCACGCGCCATACAGCCGGATTTTATTATTACTTGCATCCACTGGGGCGAGGAATACCAAAACACGGAAAACGCAACGCAACGCAAAGTAGCGCATTTTCTGGCACGCAACGGGTGCAACCTGATTGCAGGCGCTCATCCGCACGTGGTGCAACCTTTCGCAAAGATTCCGGTGACGGGCAAAGATTCGGTGCCGGTGATTTACTCCATGGGCAATTTCGTGTCCAACCAGCGTGACCGCTATCGCTACGGCGGTATTGCGTTGGACATAACGCTCGTAAAGACCGATTCCACAGTGCGTATCGCCTCGTGTGGCTACGAACCATTTTGGGTACACCGCTTCCGCGACAATAAAGTGTCGGTATTCCGCCTTATTCCGGTCAACGACTACTTGCTGCATCCTGAAAACTACACCATCAGCAACGATAACAAACAAATGCTGATGCAGTTCTACGACGACACACGAGCGTTGCTGCCAAATCTGCCGTTCAGCGGAAAGTTGAAATAAATAATTTTGTTGAATGGAAATTTTTGTATCTTTGCCATATAAAAACAAATTAAACCGATCTTTGCGGCATAATAAAAGGATGTCATAACCTATGGAAGCAAAATTATTTTTGGATTTTTTGAACGAACGGCAAAGCGTTCGGGCATATTCGGATGCGCCGGTGGAAGCGGAAAAATTGGAACGCTGCCTCGAAGCGGCGCGTATATCGCCTTCGGCGTGTAATGCCCAGCCTTGGAAGTTCATTGTGGTGGACAATCCCGAACTAAAAGACCGGATAGCCACTCACACTACGGCAGGACGCTTAGTGCCGATGAACCATTTTACGCGACAGGCGCCGGTGCTGGTGGTCGTTGTCCGCGAAAATCCCAATTTCACTTCCAAAATAGGCTCTGTCATTAAAGACAAACCCTATACGCTCATGGATGTAGGCATGGCAAGTTTGCAATTCTGTTTGCAGGCAACTGCCGAAGGCTTGGGCACTTGTATCATGGGCTGGTTCAATGAGAAAAAAGTGAAAGAATTGCTAAAAATTCCGCGAAGCAAACGCGCCGAACTCATTATCACGCTTGGCTACGCAGCGGAAGGTTATCCTCTGCGTCCCAAAATACGCAAAAAGCCGACGGAAATTTCTTCATACAACCAATATAGTTGAAATTGAAACTCACGCTGATTCAATACAGCCCTAAATGGGAGGATGCGCCTTTCAATATCGACCGTGTGGGCGAAATGTTGCACTACATTGAGTCTGCCAAAAAGGGCGCCACCGATATGATTGTGCTTCCCGAAATGTGGGCAACCGGTTTCAGTATGAATGTGGAACGTATTGCCGCCTTCGCAGAAGACATACTTTCGTGGATGCGGCAATTGGCAGCGAGCACATCGGCATTGGTGACGGGTTCTGTCGCCGTAAAAGAGGATAGCCGCTACTGCAATCGGCAGTATTGGGTATTGCCGAACGGCGAAACAGGACATTACGACAAGCGACATTTGTTCAGTATGTCTGATGAAACGCAGTTTTTCCATGCGGGCGAGCAAAGTTGCCGATTCGTGTGGAAAGGCTGGAATATACGTCCGGTGATATGCTACGACCTGCGCTTTCCGGCATGGTGCCGCAACACAAAGACGCAGCCTTACGATTTGCTGCTGTGTTCTGCCAGTTGGCCTGCCGTTCGCAGCGACGTGTGGAGTAGTCTGCTCAAAGCGAGAGCACTGGAAAATCAATGTTTCGTGGTGGGCGTCAATCGTGTAGGCGCTGACGGGAATGGACTGCAACACCTCGGCGAATCAGTGATTTACGGACCCAAAGGCGAAACCATCGGGAAAATAGCAGCAAACGAGGAAGCAATCGCCTCTTTTGAACTTTCTTTGGAAGATTTGCAGCGCTTTCGCGAGAAATTTCCCGTTCTCAATGATATGGATACCTTTTTTTTCACCTCATGAATTGGCAAACAGACATTCAGCAAGCGGTTGGCGCACTGAAAAAGGGCGGCGTGATCCTGTATCCCACAGACACCGTGTGGGGGCTTGGCTGCGACGCTACCAACGCACAAGCAATTGACCGTATTTACAGCATCAAAAAACGGGCGGCGAAGCATAGTATGCTGGTGCTGGCGGCAGACATGAGGATGTTGCAGACTTACGTGCCGCAAATACCCGATGTAGCGCTGCAACTGCTCGAATATGCCGATAAACCGCTGAGTATTGTCTATCCGGATGCCATTCTCCTTCCCGAAAACCTCGTTGCCGACGATGCTTCCATTGGCATCCGCCTGCCCAACGACCCCTTTTGCAGTGATTTGATACACGCTTTCGGCAAACCGATTGTTTCCACCTCGGCAAACATCAGTGGAGAGCCTGCGCCGGCACATTTCGCGCAGATAAGCGACGCAGTGAAGCAATCAGTGGACTACACTGTTCGCTGGCGGCAAAACGACCGGCAACCGGCAACCGCTTCTTCTATCATCAAGGTAGAAAAGGACAATTCGTTCCGTATCATCCGACTATGATTTGAACCCATGAAACCTATGGTGCAAATATATAATTTTTTGAACCAAATGTATAAGAGAAAGAAAGATTTTCGGCACGATATTTGTAGTAAAATATTTACATAAATTTAATCAAAAAGTAAGATGAAAAAGATTAGTTTCAAAACAAAAATGATTGCAGCAGCAGGATTTGCTGCTTTTGCAGTAGCAATGGTGTTCAATACCAACGCAGGGTTAAACAGTAATGCTGAAATGGATGTGGCTTTGGCTAAT
>JAITTD010000317.1 GCA_031287245.1 Bacteroidales bacterium | reverse complement strand
TTCAAACTTCAAACCCGAAACTTCAAACTTCAAACCCGAAACTTTTATTAAAAAAATTGCAAATTCAATAAATTGATGATACTTTTGCAATACGAAAAAAATACATAAATGGAAAATATTGATTGGAGAAATTTACCGTTCGGTTATATCAAAACCGACTATAATGTAAGATGTTATTACAGAAACGGTCAATGGGGCGAGTTGGAAATCAGTTCGTCGGAACAGGTGTCGATGCATATAGCAGCAACATGTTTGCACTACGGACAAGAGTCCTTTGAAGGGATGAAGGCGTTTTGCGGAAAAGACGGAAAAATTCGCGTGTTTCGGTGTGCAGACAATGCACGACGTATGCAGGCATCCGCCGCCTGCATAAAGATGCAGGAACCGCCGGTGGAATTGTTTGTTGAGGCTGTAAAGAAAGCGATACTTCTGAACCGGCGCTTTGTGCCTCCCTACGAATCGGGCGCCAGCCTTTACATCCGTCCGTTGCTCATTGGCACGGGCGCTGCGGTAGGCGTCAAACCTGCCGACGAGTATCTTTTCATGGTTTTTGTAACACCGGTGGGACCTTACTTCAAAACGGGATTCAAACCGGTGAATGTGATGATTACACGCGACAGTGACCGTGCGGCTCCTCTGGGCACCGGACACGTTAAAGTGGGCGGTAACTACGCCGCCAGCCTTCCCGCTGCTGAGCAGGCACAGAAGGCAGGTTACGCCACCAGCCTCTATTTGGACGCTAAGGAAAAGAAATATATTGACGAATGTGGACCGGCTAACTTCTTCGGCATCAAAAACAATACCTACGTCACGCCCCAATCGCACAGCATTTTGCCCTCCATCACCAACAACAGCCTGATGACGCTGGCTAAGGAATTGGGAATAAAAGTGGAACAGCGACCAGTGGAAGCAACGGAATTGAGTACTTTTGAAGAAACGGGCGAATGTGGCACCGCAGCCGTCATCACGCCCATCGGAAAAATTTTTGACCCGCAAACCAACGTCACTTACCGGTATGGCGAAGAGGCGGGACCTGTCAGTACCAAACTATACCATCTTTTGCGAGCCATCCAGTACGGCGACGAACCGGATACGCACAATTGGGTGACGATTATTTAAACGGTGGATGTGCCTGATTTGATTTTTTCCACATTTTCTACATTTACTTTATAAATTGACAGTAAAAAAGTATATCTTTGCCAGCCAAAAATAAAGTGATTATAATTTTATTATTTATACTATGAGGCTGAATACCAATAAGGTTCATGATTTTGTGTCGGAAGAAAAAATTTTTTCCAACAGAGATGCTGCATCAAAATATGTAAAAGCATTGTATGAAAAAACCGGCAAAGGGAATGATTTCTTGGGCTGGGTACAACTGCCTTCCGCCATCGACGAAAAAGAAATCTCTGCTATAGAAGATGTTGCATCATTCTTCAAGAATAATAAAACAGAGATAGTAGTAGTGGTGGGCATCGGAGGTTCTTACCTCGGCTCAAAAGCCACGTTGGAAGCCTTGTCTGATAATTTTTGGCAGATGAAAAACAGCAACTGTCCGAAAGTGGTCTTTGCCGGTCAGAACATCAGCGAGGATTATCTCTACGAACTGTTGGAATTGCTGGATACCCACAGTTACGGTATTGTGGTTATATCCAAATCGGGCACTACCACCGAGCCTGCTGTTGCCTTCCGTTTGCTGAAAGCGCATTTGGAAACCAAAATCGGCAAAACGGCAGCCAGGGAAAGCATTGTAGCCATCACCGACAAGCAACGTGGCGCATTGCGCACCTTAGCCACGCAAGAGGGATATCGCACCTTCGTGATTCCCGACGATGTGGGAGGTCGCTATTCGGTGCTGACGCCGGTTGGACTGTTGCCCATCGCCATTGCAGGCTTTGATATCCGCCAGTTGCTGCAAGGCGCACAAGATATGCAGAAGGCTACCGGTCCCGACATCCCCTTTGAAGAAAACCTTGCTGCCATCTATGCAGCCACACGTTACGAACTCTACAAGGCAGGAAAAACCGCCGAAATACTCTGCGGATATCATCCAAAACTGCTGTACGTCACCGAATGGTGGAAACAATTGTATGGCGAGAGCGAAGGCAAAGAGAACAAAGGCATTTTCCCTGCCGGAGTGACACTAACAGCCGATTTACACTCTATGGGGCAGTATATTCAGGAGGGATTGCGCAATATCTTCGAAACAGTGATTTCGGTGGAACGCACAGCACACAAGATTCGCATCCCCGAAGACCCAGCCAACCTGGATACTTTGAATTTCCTTTCGGGAAAACGCATCGACGAGGTGAACAAAATGGCAGAACTCGGCACTATGCTTGCCCACGTGGATGGCGGCGTTCCCAATATCCGCATCGAAATTCCGGCAATCAACGAGTACAACCTCGGCAACCTCTTCTATTTCTTTGAAATAGCCTGCGGAATCAGCGGTTATCTGCTTGGAGTAAACCCATTTGACCAACCCGGCGTGGAGGCATATAAGAAAAACATGTTTGCCCTGCTGGATAAACCCGGCTACGAAGAGGAAAGCAAAAAAGTGAAAGCGAGAATTTAATAGATAAAAGAAAGATGAACAAGTTAGATAGTCCTGTTGAAGAGCCGAAACAGAGTCTGAATTTTATCCATGCTGTTGTAGAAGAAGATATTCGTAGCGGAAAGAATGAAAGCCGTGTGCACACGCGCTTTCCACCCGAACCGAATGGCTATCTGCATATAGGACACGCCAAATCCATTTGTCTGAACTTCGGAACGGCACGTAAATACAACGGAAAATGCAATCTGCGTTTTGACGATACCAATCCCGTCAAGGAAGATACCGAGTATGTGGATGCTATCCGCGAAGATATCAACTGGTTAGGTTTCCGCTGGGATGCGGAATTTTATGCGTCCGACTATTTCGAGCAACTGTATCAATGGGCTGTTGAGTTGATTAAAAAAGGAAAAGCCTACGTGTGTGACCTGACACAGGAGGAGATAAGCCGCGACCGCGGTACGCCGCAAAAACCGGCAACTCCCAGTCCCTATCGCAACCGTTCCATCGATGAAAACCTTGATTTGTTTGAACGAATGCGCAAAGGCGAATTTAGCGATGGCGAAAAAACGCTGCGAGCCAAGATAGACCTTGCATCGCCCAATATGCACATGCGCGACCCCGTGATGTACCGCATTCTGCACGCCGAACACCATCGCACGGGCAACAAATGGTGCATCTACCCGATGTACGATTACGCGCACGGGGAAAGCGATTCCATTGAAGGAATTACCCATTCCATCTGTACCCTTGAATTTGAAGTGCACCGTCCGCTGTATGACTGGTTTATTCAGGCTTTGGGAATCCATGCACCCCAACAAATGGAGTTTGCACGACTCAATATCGACTATACCGTGATGAGCAAGCGCAAATTGCTTGAATTGGTGAAAAACAACTACGTGTCGGGATGGGACGACCCGCGTATGCCAACTATCTGCGGACTGCGTCGTCGCGGCTACACACCCGAATCCATCCGCAACTTTGCTGACAAAGTGGGCGTTGCCAAGCGCGACAATATCATTGAGTTGTCGTTGCTGGAATACTGCATTCGCGAAGACCTCAACAAAAAAGCCGCCCGCGTGATGGGGGTGCTCAATCCGCTGAAAGTGGTGATTATCAATTTCCCGCAAGCAATGACTGATATGCTCGAAGCCGTCAACAATCCCGAAGATGAAAGTATGGGCACACGGCAAGTGGCTTTCACCAAAGAGATTTATATTGAACGGGACGATTTTATGGAAGATCCGCCAAAAAAATATTTCCGCCTTGCACCCGGCGCCGAAGTTCGCTTGCGTTATGCATATCTGATAACCTGCACCGACGTGATAAAGGACGCCAACGGCGAAGTGACGGAAGTACATTGCGTTTGCGATTTGGCGTCGCGCGGAGGTCAATCGCCCGACGGACGCAAGGTGAAAGGCACCATTCACTGGGTATCGGCAAAATACGCCATTCCCGCAGAAGTGCGTCTCTACGACCGCTTGTTCACCGTGGAAAACCCTGATGACAATCCGGAAGGCGTGGATTACAAGGACAACCTGAATCCCAATTCGTTGAAAACGGTTTCAGCCTTGGTAGAACCATATCTGAAAGATGCTAAAGCCGGCGCAAACTATCAGTTTGAGCGTTTGGGCTATTTCAACGTGGACGCCGATACCCGGCCGGACAAGTTAATTTTCAACCGCACGGTGACACTGAAAGATTCGTGGGCGAAACAAAAATAGATGGTCGTGAAAATAGTGATTGACGATAAGATTCCCTTTATCAAAGGCACATTAGAGCCTTACGCTGATACCGCGTATCTGTCCGGCTCGGAATGTGCGGACGGCAAGGCTGATGCGCTGATTATCCGCACTCGCACGAAGTGCAACGAATCTACGCTGAAAGATACTTCCGTGAAATTTATCGCCACCGCTACCATCGGCTACGACCACATAGACACGGCGTGGTGCGAGGCAAACGGCATTATCTGGACAAATGCGCCGGGATGCAATTCCGGTTCGGTGTGCCAATACATCGGCGCGGTGCTGGCAACGCTTGCCGGTCGTTGCGATTGCCGCTTTCGCGATATGACGCTTGGCGTAGTCGGCGTGGGCAACGTAGGCAGCAAGGTTGTCCGTTTAGGCGAAGCGCTGGGGATGACCGTCCTGCTGAACGACCCGCCAAGAGCGCGCAGGGAAGGCGGCAATGCCTTTGTTTCTTTGGACGAATTGCTCCGCCGCAGCGATATTGTAACCGTGCACGTTCCGCTCAATCGCTCGGGCGAAGACAACACGTTTCACTTGTTCGACGAAGCGCGTTTGCGTCATTTTCGTCCAAACGCTATTCTCATCAACAGTTCACGCGGTGAAGTGACAGACAACGCAGCGCTGAAAAATGCGCTGAAAGCGAAAAGTCTCAAAGCGGCAGTGCTGGACGTGTGGGAAAACGAGCCAGACATTGACTGCGAACTTTTATCCCTTTTGGACATTGCCACACCCCACATTGCAGGATATTCCGCCGACGGCAAAGCCAAAGGCACCGCCATGAGCGTACAGGCATTGAGCCGGTTTTTCGACTTCCCGCTCACGGCATGGCAACCGGACAATGTGCCCGCACCCTTGCAACCCTTGCAATTCACGATAGACGGAACGGGAAAAACGCAACAACAATGCTTGTGCGAAGCCATCCTTCACACTTATCCCATTTTGAACGATGATTCGCGTTTACGCACGTCGCCCGAAACATTTGAAAAACAACGGGGTACATATCCCACCCGACGAGAATTTGAAGCCTTTTCCGTGCAAACGGAAAATATTTCTTCCGAAACGGTGGAACATTTACGAATTTTAGGTTTTAATATCATTCACAAATAAAAATAAATCAAAAAAAAATCATTATGAAAGAAGTATCGGATATTGGTTTGGTAGGTTTAGCCGTGATGGGCGAAAACTTAGTGTTGAACATGGAAAGCAAAGGCTTTTCGGTAAGCGTTTTCAATCGTACTGTGGAAAAAGTGGATAACTTCACCTCCGGACGGGGAAAGGGCAAGAAAATTTTCGGGGCGCACAGCATCGAAGAGTTGGTGGCTTCGCTGAAACGTCCCCGCAAGGTGATGTTGATGGTGAAAGCGGGCAAAGCGGTGGATGATTTCATTGAGTTGCTGCTGCCGTATCTCGAACCGGGCGACATCATCATTGACGGCGGAAACACGCATTTCCCCGATACCGTTCGCCGCACTCGCTACGTGGAAAGCAAAGGGCTTCTGTATATCGGCACAGGCGTGTCAGGTGGCGAAGAAGGAGCATTGCTCGGTCCGTCTATTATGCCGGGTGGCTCGCCTGCCGCATGGACGTCTGTAAAACCCATCTTTCAAGCTATTGCCGCCAAGGTGGAAGACGGTTCACCCTGCTGCGACTGGGTTGGACGCGAAGGTGCAGGGCACTTTGTAAAAATGGTGCACAATGGCATCGAATACGGCGATATGCAGTTGATTTGCGAGGCTTATCAGGTGATGAAAGACCTGCTTGGCATGAGCGCCGCCGAAATGCACGAGGTGTTTATGGAATGGAACAAGGGCGATTTGGACAGTTATCTGATAGAAATTACTCGCGATATTCTGTCGTACAAAGATACGGACGGCAAGGCGATTGTGGATAAGATACTTGACACGGCAGGACAGAAAGGTACGGGCAAATGGACGGCAGTAGCCGCTTTGGACGAGGGGATTCCCCTGACTTTGATAGGCGAAGCGGTGTTTGCACGCTGCCTGTCTGCTCAAAAAGAAGAAAGAATGGCGGCTGCAAAGATATTGCAGGGTCCCAAACCGGCATTCAAAGGCGACAAGAAAGCCTTTATCGAAGACCTGCGCAAGGCATTGTTTGCTGCAAAGGTGGTATCCTACGCACAAGGTTACGCCCTGATGCGTGCAGCATCGGAAGTGAACAAATGGGAATTGAATTACGGCGGCATCGCGTTGATGTGGCGCGGTGGATGTATCATTCGCTCGGTGTTCCTTGGCAAAATCAAGGAAGCGTTCGACAAAAACCCCGGCATTGCCAATATTCTTCTCGATCCTTATTTCACCAACAAACTGAAAGAGGCTCAGGACGGATGGCGCAATGTGGTGTCGCAAGCGGTGCTCAATGGCATCCCGGCACCCACGCTCACTTCGGCGTTAAGTTACTACGACGGCTACCGTGCAGAGCGGCTTCCCGCCAACCTGTTGCAGGCACAGCGTGACTATTTCGGAGCACACACCTACGAGCGTTTGGACAAACCGCGCGGCGAGTTCTTCCACACCAACTGGACAGGACGCGGCGGCGACACTGTGTCAACCACTTACACGGTGTAAACGGCGAAACGGACAAACGTTAGCGGTGCCATTTTGAAAAGCCTCACCCCCCATCCCGTATTTCGGTATGGGGGGTGATTGATTATGCTATTTATTGATATTGTGAAGAATAGCCGATGTGTATAAAAAACAAAAGAGCGTATCTCCCGATAGGCTCTTTTGACATTTAACATTTAATTATTAACCATTAACTTATGAGAAAAACTATTGTTCTTATATGAAACTATTCGATTAATTATAGTACAAATAGCGTGCCAAACTTTTCAAATTAAGAAAAAAAATAAAAAAAATAAAAAAAATCTATTCGTCAGATTTGTCAGTCAGTTCGTGGTAGGCGATCGTCGAGGATATTTCGTCCACAC